>CAMTOM010000231.1 GCA_947074125.1 uncultured Desulfovibrionaceae bacterium | reverse complement strand
AGATAACCCCTCATGTTTTTCTGAGTGGTCATCACAGTAAAAATATAGAATTTTTTTTATGTCATCAAGTTGGTACAGCGGACTATGATCTTTGAAGAAATTATTTTTACCCCAGTCAATTGCTAAGTTCCCAACACGCAAAGCAATCATCGTTCCCATCTTTTACCTACTATTTGCTGTCAAAAGCCGCTATTGCCCGTATGTGCTGATTGCCTGCCCCGTAACGGACTTCATCAACTAGGCTTTGCACATCATCCACGCTGGAAACGCCAAAATCCTTGGCGGCTCCGGCAAAGGCGTCTTGCGCCCGGAGAATGGCCGTGGCGGAAGCATTGTCGATCACGATCTGCCCGTCACGCTCGATGAACAACAGCTTGTCGCCTTCCTTGAGTTGCAGCCGCCTGCGGATTTCAACAGGCACGGTCACTTGACCGTTAGCGGATACTTTTGCCAGATTCATAGCGCCTCCTCAAAAATTCTTGAAATTCTTTATTTCCTTTATAAGTCTATCAGGTCGTGCCGTCAATGATCTCATTCATTTTGGCTGGCAATAGAGTGGAAGCCATCGCTTGGCAGGAATCCGGCATGAATCCCCTGGCGGTGAACATAGCAGGAAAGTCATACTACCCGGCCACGCGAGAGGGAGCGGAGCAGCTTATACAAAGGGCGATTGCGGCGGGTCTGTCTTTTGATGTTGGCAAAATGTAGATAAATTCATGGTGGATGGAGCGTTACGGCATAGACCCGGTATCACTTCTCGACCCGGCCACCAATGAGCGTTGGGGCAAATGGATATTGGCGTAAGAAATCGCCCGGCACGGCCTGAACTGGAAAGCCGTGGGCAAATACCATTCCCCTGATCTTGAACGCAGCAGGCGTTATGCTTGGCTAGTTTACCTACAGCACACTGAGATAATTATGCAAAAAATAGATAATATTATGTCTACACTTCATAATGGCAATTGGATAAAGTAAAATAATGTGCTACGATCATCGTATTCTGAAGAAAATTTGCGAACCATATACCTCTCGCCGGAGCTTCATAACATCCATTTTTGCTTTGGGCGGCGTGTATGCGGGGCTTGCCATGGCGTCAACCTCCAGACTCAATACTGTAATGGGGTCTGACGCTGAAAAAGTTGTTCCATATCCGATTATACCCCCTGGGGCTGAAAAGCTCTCTTCATTCCATTCCAGATGCACAGGGTGCCAGCTTTGTGTTGCGGCATGTCCGTATAATGTGCTCCGTACTCGTGATTATGGAATGGGAATGCTACAGCCAGAGCTCGTTTTTGAACATGGCTACTGCCATGCCAACTGTGTGCGCTGTGCAACGCTTTGCCCCACTGGAGCTATACGGCCGATTACTGTTCGAGCAAAAAAGTATACTCAGATTGGAATAGCACGCTTTCTTCCTGCTTTATGCAAAGTAGTTACCCATGATACACCATGCACCATATGTGCCCAAAAATGTCCAGAAGGCGCTATAATCTTGAAGGACAACAATGCTGGACACAGGCTGCCCGTTGTGGATGAAGATCGCTGTAATGGATGTGGCGCATGTGAATTTTTCTGTCCAGTCAAACCTCGTGCGGCTATTTTTGTTGAGGGAGTTCTGGAACATAACCAGATATAATAGAAAAGAGTAGGGAATAACAATGACTAACAAACATAAATGTCAATCATGTATATCTCGACGTGAACTCCTCAAGCTTGCAGGCTTAAGTGCTGGTGCTGTGGCATGTAGCGGGTTTGCTTTGCCAACTTTTGCCCAGGCAGCAAGTACAACTCATGAAAATGCTCAGAGTCAGGAGGGGAGTGGTATTGCATATCGCACTATTTCTCGCGTCGATTTACGATTAAGTACTGTAGGTATTGGAGGAGGGAACCTTGTCTATGCGCCGACTGATGAAATACGTAACGTCATTTCATTGGCACTTGATTATGGTATCAACTATATAGATATGCTTCTTTCTCCTGAGGGTATTGAGCATGTATTGCGTGCCGTACAGGGAAAACGCAACAAGCTGGCTACACAAATGCATATTGGTGCACTCTATCGAAATGGACAGTATACCCGATCGCGTAATCTTCGCCTTGTACGTGAAAATACAGAACAGATGCTTAAGATGGCTGGGGGCTATACAGATATTGCACTGCTCCATTACATTGATCAGGAAGAAGATTTTGAACGGGTGATGCAGGAAGGCCTCTTTGATTATGCACAGCAGTTGAAAAAAGAAGGTAAGATTCGCGCTCTTGGCTGCTCTACACACTCTATTGATATTGCTCAAAAATTTATGGCTACTGGCAACATAGATGTTTACATGTTCAGCATCAATCCTTCTTATGATTTTGCATACTCAGACGGAAAACTTGTCTACTCTTCAGAACGTGCGGCATTGTATCAAGAGAGCGCACGCAATAATGTGGGAATCCTTTGCATGAAAACCTATGGAGGAGGAAGGCTGCTTAATGCCGCTTCGTCTCCATTTGGCAGGGCGATGACGCCGAGTCAGTGTATTCAATACTGTTTGGACAGACCTGCCGTGGTGAGCTGTCCTGTGGGTATTGGCAGCGTGCAGGATATGCAGTCAGCCATAGCGTATTACTCTTCTTCAAAAGAGGAGCGTAGTTATGGATTCATCGGAGAATTGCAAGGGCAGGATGTGAAAGGAGACTGTGTATATTGCAATCACTGCCTACCGTGTCCGGCTGGAATCGATATTGGTCTGGCCATGAAGTACTATGATCTTGCCAGAGTTGGTGATGTCCATGCTCGTGACCATTACCAACGTATGCCTAAAGGGGCTGCTGATTGCATCTATTGTGATGCATGTGAAAAGAACTGTCCTTTTGGTGTTCCCATTATGAATACTATGCGAGAGATGACAGCGTACTTTGCCAAGGCCTAATAAGCTATAACGGGAGAGATGCAAGATATGCGATTTTCGAGAGAGGGGAGCAGGCTTTGTTTTATGACATTTTATACTTGCCAGTGTGGCACACATAGCTATATAAAGAATATTCCCGATAACTGGGGGCGCATTGGTTTCGACGGGGATGTGGAAGCCAAAGTGGCAGGTCGAGGCGCCGCTGGCCTCGTAAAAAGCGGCACAAAAGTAATTGCCAAGAACGATTACGACTACGCCTACGCTGCTTAATGCAGTCTGGCTAATGATCGCTTGACGATCACGTCGCCTCCGTGAACGCCTGATACACGGATGCGGCGACACGCTATCAGGCTGGCAGATGTTTGTGCTTACTGAAACATCCTGCGAGATCTTACAGAAAGCTGGCCACGGGAACGCCCGGTCAAGGGCAAACTCCTGGGTGAGAAAAAGTAAACTTGACCTAAACCTGTAGAAGCTTTGTGTGGAATTTTCTCGGACGGGAGTTCAACTCTCCCCGCCTCCACCATACCATGAAAACAAAGGCCTGAACATTCACTGTTCAGGCCTTTTGTGTAGAAACAAGCTGCGGCAAAATAATAATGCAGCAGCTTGTTGGTATGCGTATTCTAGACTGTCTGAAATGTCTTGTTTTTATATCACAGCCGAGTATGAAAAAGTACCCAGTGTAACAGGTAGATGATACATGAGGTATATGACGTCATCTGTAAAAAAAATTAAAGTATTTTATTAAGTTTGCTA
>CAMTOM010000230.1 GCA_947074125.1 uncultured Desulfovibrionaceae bacterium | reverse complement strand
CGAGATGACAGCGCCATTCATCTTGCCGTATGTATTGTCGCGACGGGGACTGGCCTCATGGAGGGCAGCCGCGAGCAGCTCTTTCCCCACGCCAGACTCACCCCGCAACAACACTGTAGCGCGGCTTGGGGCAGCCTGTTCTACCTGTCGCATGACTTGCCGCATATTTTTAGAAACGGCAACAATAAGAGAATTCTCTTCCCTGTCAGGGGTATCTATCTGGCTTGTTGCGAGAAAGTGTTGTGCAGCCATTTCTTCCTGAAGCCAGGCTACCTGACGCCCAGCCAGACAGGCGACTGTTTCCAAAAAAAGACAGCGGCTTTTCAGTTCGGATTCTGATGCTTCGGGTGTATCAGCGCTAAGTGTGCCAACGACTTCTCGCCCTTCAGTGTTATTCACATATACCGGAACACAAATAAAAGCTGTGTGCGCGAGCTCTTCGGCATCGCGCTCAAAAAGGCGGTTGCGAAAATCCTGATGGTCTTTCATTCGGGGCACAATAATGGAGTTTGCTGAGGCAAAAACCTGTCCGGTAATGCCCTTGCCAGGCGTATAGACAGTCTGTGGCGCATCTGCTTTGCTATAGGAAAGTGAAAGGCGCAGGTCGCCACTGTCAGGATCCTGTACAAGAATGTGGGGACGGCTAAAGTGCAGGCTTTCTGCAAGAGCCGAGAGCAGATTGTTCAAGGCGCTGTGAAGGGTGTTGTGAGGTGACAGATCAAGCATAATCTGTCGGAGAATAGCAAGATATTCTTCCAGTGATGAAGAGGTATCCGAAAGGGTAGGCATGTTCACATCCGGCATCATGCGCGTGTATCGGACACGCGCCAAAAGGTTATAAATTGAAAAATAGCCAGAATACTTTTTCTAACACTGTCCAAAACGCTCTTGAGCAAATTCCTTGCCCGCCAGCATTGCCTATGTATCAGTATATCATAGTGACGGCAAATAGCGACAGTATTATTGTGGCATGGGGGAGAGCATGCCTTTACGCACAATAAAGTTGATAATGAAATCAACGCCGTTTCCAGAAAGGAGTTCTGTAAATACAAAAGGACGATTGCCACGCATACGGCGGGCATCATGCTCCATGACATCCAAAGAGGCGTGAACCATAGGGGCGAGATCGACTTTATTGATAACAAGCAGGTCTGACTTTGTGATACCAGGCCCGCCTTTTCGAGGGATTTTGTCGCCTCCAGCCACATCAATGACATAAAGGGTAATATCGGCAAGTTCTGGACTGAATGTTGCGGAGAGGTTATCCCCGCCGCTCTCTACAAAAAGAAGTTCGAGACCAGGATGACGTTTTTGCAGTTCTTCAATGGCCTGAATATTCATGGAAGCATCCTCACGGATGGCAGTATGCGGGCAGCCGCCCGTTTCAACACCAAGAATACGGTCTGCCTCCAGCGCATCATGACGTAGCAGAAACTCGGCATCTTCACGAGTATAAATATCATTGGTAACCACTGCCATACTATAATGGGCACGCATACGTTGGCAAAGATGGCGCAAAAGCGCTGTTTTTCCAGAGCCTACAGGGCCACCTACGCCAACACGCAGACATTGTTTGCTCGACATTATTAACTCCTGAATAAACGTGAATACTGTTGTTCATGAGCAGTGCTGGTCAGAGCAAGCCCATGAAGTGATGCCCCCAGCTCATTGTCCGCAATATGACAGGACGCTTCTGCCATTGTGGCAACAAGAGGCATGAATTGCAGCAGTAGTGACTGTGCTGCGGTCTGTCCTAAGGGGATAGCCTTGCAGGCTGCTGCGATTTGATTTTCCAGCCAGCTCCACAAAAAAGCCGTAGCCAGTGTATTGGCATGGTCTTCTTCACGATAGGCACCAGTACTGTTTGCTGCTACTCCAAAAGCCGCCACATAGCCTGTTTCTGTTGTTGAAACATATGCAGGCAAGAGGTTCTGATCGTGCAGGAGACGGCACAAGGCTTTGCCCATCTGCTCTTCTTCCTGCCAGAGTTCGGCGGTTTCCCTGCCAGAAAACACAAGGGCATTCCAGTAATGAAAAGTTTCAGCATCATTGTTGCGAGCCGCCTGGGCACAGCGAAGGAGCAAAGGGGCATCCCAGCAGGAGAGGCTGTGGCACAATATCGTTTCCAACCATACAAACAATGTTTTTTCACTGTCGACGAGTCCCTGTTCTACAGCACCACCAAGCCCTTGCGACCAAGCAAAAGCTCCTATTGGCAGGGCAGGACTTGCCAGGTGCAAGAGAGAAAGCAGGCGAAGTGTTTCTGCGCGTACTGCTGTTGTTTGGATGGGGGACGGCATAGTGTAGTATCCTGCTCAAAAAATCATTCTTGTGTTATACTCAGAATCATTTAGCCGTGCATGTGATTGCCATAGGCGCCATGTTCAGGAACAAAAGGAAGCGTTTCCCTGTTCAGTTGCAAGCCAAGACGTTCAGCCAGCTCTTCCAAAACATGATCAGGCTGAAAGCGGACATGAAGTTCGCCAATTTGCAATGCTGCATGGCGGTTTCCGAGATGATAGCATGCACGGCTGAGCGTCTGCCAGTCGCAGGCACTCGCGGTAACAACAGCTTCAGGGCGGCAGCGAACAGCAGCCAGAGTGCCATCAGTGGCACGAAGAATATCCCCTTCGGACAGCGTATGCCCCCGCTCAAGAAAAAGCCCCGCATCCTTGCCGCTGTCCAGCTCAACACGCTGGCGGGCTTTTGATCGCTGCTCAAGGGTAAGAGTAAGCGTTTCTGTAGCGGGTAGGTCGCAGATTCCAAGATTTTCAGTAAATTCCAACATGCTTCATTCTCCTAAAAACAAGATGTCGGTTTTTTGCCATGTTAGACGGCGCATCATAAAGAGGTTTTTTTGTGATACTCAGAATAAAAAATACCGTTGTGCCATGGGCAAGATACGGGCTGGTTCACAAGCAAGCAATTCTCCGTCCGCACGCACTTCATATGTTTGCGGATTGACTTCCATATGCGGCATGGCAGTATTATGGTACATATCCTTTTTCCCGATACTGCGTGTGGTATGACATGCCAGAAGGGGGCGATGAATACCCAGAGAGCGTAGCTGTGCAGCACCGTCACTGTGCATAAAAGCCTTGCTGACAAAAGTGCAGGACGAAATTCTTCCGGCAGTACCGAAGCCTCCAAACATGGGGCGATAGATACTCGGCTGTGGGGTGGGTATGGAAGCGTTGATGTCTCCCATAGGTGCTGCGGCAATGCAGCCCCCCTTAATGACAAGATGTGGCTTTACGCCAAAAAAGGCTGGTTTCCATAAGACAAGATCAGCAAGCTTGCCGACACTGACAGAACCGATTTCATGTGCCATGCCATGGGTAATGGCGGGATTTATGGTGTATTTGGCGATGTATCGCTTGACGCGGAAGTTATCATTCCCGTGTCCGGCATCTTCAGGCAGGGCACCACGCTGTACTTTCATTTTATGTGCTGTCTGCCATGTGCGTATAATGACTTCTCCCACACGCCCCATGGCCTGTGAGTCGGAAGCGAGCCTGGCAAGCGCTCCATATACTGCCACATATCTTCTGCAGCAATGGTCTCGCCTCGGATTCGTGAATCTGCAAACGCCACATCCCCACGCACCTCCGGCTCCAGGTGGTGTCAGCCCATCCGCATATCAACAAGCCCATCCACCTGTTTGAACGTCCGGG
>CAMTOM010000229.1 GCA_947074125.1 uncultured Desulfovibrionaceae bacterium | reverse complement strand
GCCAGGACGGCTGCCTGTATTTGTACGCCAGGTTTTGTTGTCGAAGACAGCGGCAACATAATCCATTTCCGCATACATCTTCAGGTTTTCATAACTCTGGTAGGTGTTAGCCAAACCGATTTCAACAGCCTTATCATTCTTGGTCAGGTAGAGACCATCGCCACCAGCATTGAAGGAACCATCAGGCCATGCGCGGAAAGGTGCACGGAAAGGATCATCAAAGCCATTTCTGCCAGTGATGTACTTGGCCATCTTGGTATCGTTGGTACCCTGGAAGTAGTTCACACGCAGAGTGTGGGACAGACCTTCGAGGAAGCTGATGTCTTTCGCACGCACACCAACACCCCAAGTACCGATGAGGTTTCTGCTGATAACATTTTCACGACCGATATAGGGGTTACCGTTGCTAGCGAAAGTAGAGAATTCGTTGTTGCCATTAGCATTCAGGCTAGGCATACGTTCGGAGCCGTTTTTCGCATTGCCATCATCACCAGAAGAATACCAACCGTAGATACCGGGGGTAACCCAGTCAGTCTTGTATTCAGCAAGAGCAGACACATACCAACCAGCACGATCGAAAGCTTTGTTACCAGTTTCAAACGCACCGTAGTTTGCATCCCATGCGAAACGGAAAGGATCAGCAGCGGTGATTTCGCCAGTCAAACCTGCATAGTACAGATTGCCATAAGCATAGCCTTTTGTGCGGGGCTTGCCAGTCAGAGCAACTGCGGGGGTCAGACCATTAATTACAGGATTCGCGGAAACACCAGCGATACCAGGAGCGGTGAGTGTTGCGGACACAGGAAGACCAGTATCGGGGTCTCTTGTAATTTCGCCACCGAAGTTGTCTTTGCCAACCATGGCATAGCTGATCCAAGGAGTGATACGGAAGCCGTCAAAAGCCATGGGCAAGAGCAAGGCAAACATATCAACGTTGTCAAGATAGCGATCTGCTGTGTTATCATTGAAAGGACGAGCCCACAAAGCAGTCAGACCGATATTTTCGTTGAAGCCGTAAGTAGCGGTGATACCAGCTACGTCGTCATCAAGAATCTGGGAAGCATTGGTTGTGAAGGCAGGCAGAGCAACACCCTGGAGACCCATACGAATCTTAAGGGTAGAATTGGGCACAACCCAATCCAAGTAGGCGCGTTTGACTTCGACGATCTTGCCGTCAGTGCCGAGAGCACCACCCTGATCAGCACGACCCCAGATAGTGTCGCCGATTTCGAAGTACACAGTACCGGAAAGAGATTCAGAAGCAGCGGCGTTCAACTGCAAGCGAACACGCTGACGGGCTTCGAATGCATCTTCGGAACCATTATAACCATACTGATCACGGAAATTACCATACTTGCCATAGTCAGAACTCATGATCCACTGACCTTTAGCCTTGAAGTCGATAGCGCTAGCAGAACCAGTAGCACCAAAGACCATTCCGGCAGCAAGAAGAAGCGTAGCAAGCTTTCTCATTGTAAATACCATCCTTTTATTTTTTGAACGGGCGGGATACCACACAAAGGAGGCGCAACCACGCCTGAAAAGATGTATAAGCCATCCCATTAAAACTGGCAAGACTTTTTGTACAAAAATTTTTATTTTTTTTGGAAGCAATCACCTTTTCCCTTAAATTTCAATATGTTATAAGAAATACAGATCGCAAGTTTTTGAACACAAATTATTCAATAATTTTGAAAAATCATGTTCATATCCTACTTGACCCCCACAATAATTCATGGCAGCCCAAGCGATGTATTCATTATAAAAGCAAACATTCAACCCGTAAAGCACTATGCAGCGTCCCCTACCAGACACCATCCCTTCCGCCCCAGGCGTCTACCTTTATAAAGACAGCGCTGGTCATATTATCTATGTCGGCAAAGCGCGTATTTTACGCCGTCGGGTTCTTTCCTATTTCCGCGAAGATGGCTTGCCGCAAAAAACGCTTGCCATGCTTCGACACGCTGCTTCTTTGGAAACACTAACAACCACCACAGAAAAAGAAGCGCTATTGCTTGAAGCAAGCCTGATAAAAAAACACCGTCCCCGCTACAATATTGTCCTGCGTGACGACAAACAATATGTCCTCTTCCGGCTGGATATCAAAAAACCCTTTGCGCGCCTTGAAATCGTCCGTCAGGCACGACGCGATACTGCACGCTACTTCGGCCCCTTTACCTCAGCACTCGCCGCACGTGAAACATGGAAACTCATTCATCGAACTTTCCCCTTGCGACGCTGTACTGACAGAGCGATGAAAAATCGTGTTCGTCCCTGCCTTTACCATCATATAGGACAATGCCCCGCACCATGCACAGAAAACATTAGCATCGCAGAATACGCACACACAGTACAGCAAGTGGCAGAACTTCTTTCAGGCAACAGCACAGCCCTGCTTGCCTCGCTACGCACTGAAATGGATACTGCGGCAACGGCTCTTGAATTCGAAAAAGCAGCCCGCTTACGTGATCAGATCCGCGCTGTGGAGCATACTGTAGAGCGCCAGGCCGCTATTCTTCCAGGGGGTGGCGATATGGATGCTGTCGGTATTTCTCTGGCGGATAAAGGCCTTGCGCTCGGCATCATTTTTGTACGCAATGGCGCTATCGTGGACGGGCGCAGTTTTTACTGGCATGGTTTGGAAGCAGATGCGGCACCAGAGGCTCTCTGGTCATTCCTCTCTCAATTTTATGCTGTAAGTCTGCCACCACCGCGCATTCTCCTCCCCTGGATACCTCCAGAAGACACAGAAAATACACAAGACCTTTTAGAACAAAGCCTTACCGACAAGCGTCAGGGAACTGTCCGCATTCATACGCCACGCAATCCTTCAGAAAATCAACTTGTCGATGTCGCCACCGCAAATGCTAAAGAAGAAATACGCAAACGACGCGAATTTGCTCCAGAAGAGCGCCTTAAGGATATCCTGCAACTCCCCCACCCCCCACGTCGTATCGAATGCGTAGACGTCTCCCATACAGGCGGACAACAAACTCGCGTTGGGCTCATTGTCTTTGAAGATGGCAAAGCCCAGTCACAAGACGCACGTGTTTATACCATGCCAGACGGTACATGCGATGATTATGCAACCTTAAGCGCCTGGATTCCCCGCCGCCTGAAATCCGGTCCCCCCTGGCCCGACCTTCTCCTTATTGATGGAGGACGAGGGCAGCTTGCTGCCATCAGTCGTGCCTTGCAAGAAGCCGGACAACCCGACCTCTTCCCCATAGCCGCTATCGCAAAAGCTCGAAAAGAAGACGGACAGGCAGATCGACGCGCCGGCAATACCGCCGACCGTATTTTTCTCCCAGGACGCCAAAACCCCCTCCCCTTTCGCGAAGGCGCTCCAGAACTCCTTTTCCTGCAGCATATCCGTGACTGCACACACCGCTTCGCCATCGGACGCCATCGGCGCGCCCGTGCAGGAGCAGCACTTACAGGCGAACTTATGCGCCTTCCAGGTATAGGCACCGCGACCGCACGACTCCTCTGGGATCACTTTGGCTCTGTCGAAGCCATGCGTAAAGCCACACTGAAAGACCTTACAGCGCTCCCTGGCATTGGAGCCGCAAAAGCCGCCAGCATCATTGAAAAGCTGGGCAAGCTTTAAGGGAAAGAAGCGGGAATGGGTAAGGGAAGTATTTGGGGAGGAAAACCTTTTGTGAACAAAAGGTTTTCC
>CAMTOM010000228.1 GCA_947074125.1 uncultured Desulfovibrionaceae bacterium | reverse complement strand
CCAGAAAGCCATAGCGGTGCAGAAAAAGTGCTGTCAGACAGAAAAGTGTGCCTGCTCCCAAAGAAAAGGTTGATTCTTGATAGTTGCGCCAGGCAAGGATGCAGCAAAAAGCAAAAAAGGAAAGCAGGGGTAAGGCAACAGGAAGGGGGCAGGTGATCAAGAGGAGGAAAGGCGTGTGGCAAATTGCCAGAATAAGTAAAAGACGGGCAAGAACCTGACAACAGAATGAACGAAAACGTGGGCCTGCTCTGTATTGAATGTGGAAAGCAAGAATGCCCCCACAAAGCAATACAGACAAGGCTAAAACTTCAGTAGAAAAGGCTTGTAGTGTGGATTCGGTATTTGATGTGAGAAACGATTTAGCCAGCAGAAAAACTGTAGATAGATAGCATATGGCGCCTGCAACATAAAAGAAAGGGTGTTTACTCCAGAAGGCGAGTGCAAACAGGACAATAGCTCCCGTACCCAAAGCTGGAAGCAGCCACGCACTTGTTTGCAGGAATAAGAACGTAACACCGCATAGCAGTAAAATACAGATGCCCAATCCCCATATCCAGTGGAGAGATTTTTGTGTGTGTTGCTGGTCGTGTTCAAAAGTATCAGCGGGTATAAGCTCCTCGCTTTCATAAGAAATAACGCTGGTGCCTTGACCGTCAGAAGGAGGAGACAGTGTTCCTGGGTAGCCTGAAGGTGTAGCAGATCCCCCTTCAGGGTCATCGTCATCATCTTCCTTTGAGTCCTCTTTTGAGCTTTGAGAGGACGCATGTGAGGGAGTACGGGGTGTTGCAGAAGACAGCGCCCCATTTTCTGAAGAGTGCGCCACAGTGTTATTTTCATGCAAAAGAGCAGAATTCGAACGCATGGAGGCACTTGATACTATAGCATCAGTTTTTTCAAAAAGTTCTGATGGTAGCGTTATGCTTTTCACCTGTTCAGTCTGTGTATGTACTAAAGGCGCTGCCGCAGGGGCGGGAGCCGAGGAAGTACGGGATGGAGAATGGAGAGTGGGAGCTGTTGCTTCAGTCGTATGCACGGGAGTGCAACTGGGCTGAATCGAAGAAACAATATTATCTGATCCCGCAAAAGGAGAGCTTGCCGTAAATGGTGTAGACGGCTTGTCTTCTTTGGGGGGTGTTGCTGAAACAGCAGAGGATATGGGAGATGAAGCTTGGTGTGCTGCCTGCTCAGGAGTAGGAGGAACCTGGGGGTGGATAAACCCTTCAAATGTTTCCTGTTCATGTGCCCTAATGGGAGTTGTCGCTAAAGGCATCTGCTCAGGTTGTGGAGCTTGCTTGCTGGAAGCCTGAGGTTCTTGCGCTGAGATTATCGGCGAAGTGTGTTCCAAAGAATTGTTTGCCTCTTGCGCTGAAGACTCTCGTACTACTTGTTCTGCTGGAGAGGCTTGCGAATTTTGTTCTGACGGGGAAGGAAGAGAAGCGCTTTTTTTGCCAGAAGGAAGATAGGCATTCACATCCATGAATGCATCACCTTGTGCAGATTCTAAAGCAGTAGAAGAGACAGTTTTTAAGGTATTGGAAGAAAATGCCAAATCATTATGATGTGGCTGTTGTGCAAAAGCACTTTCCTGAAGAGTATCTTTTTGTGGGGGAAGGAGGAGGGCAAAAGCCTCTTCCACAGATGAAGGGAATACAGGGTTCTGCTGTGAGACGCGCTCCACTTCAGCAGGTGAGGTAATAAATGAAGGGGCAAACATATCTTCATCTGCAAAAGGATTCGTCTTTTCCTCTGTTGTTTCTGAAACCAAGGGAAGCAGCATGGCAAGTGCTTTTTCTGCTTCTGTCGCGTGCGAAGAAGAGAGGGGATCCTGTTCTGTGATTACAGGGTCTGCAGGAGCAGGGAGATGCTCCTCTGGAGTTTCCAGTTTGATTTCTTCCTGAGTGGGCAGAGTACTCTCTTGTTCTTGTGAAAACACAGTGACTTCTTGTTCATGAGAGCCTGAAAGGGTATCTTCTTCGCTTACAGGTAGTGTAAGAGAAAGAGTTGCTGCATCTGTTGCTGTTACTGGTTCTGAAATATCGAGAGGGGGCGTTTCTTCCTGCTCACAAGAGCTGCTGCCAAGAGAATCCTGTTCTGATACTGGATGTGTCTGGGGTTGCTGTTCTGCATGTACTATATCTTCATATGCTTCTAAAGAGCGCAATGTATCTTCCTGCTGAATAGCGGGAGTAACGGTAGAAAGCTCTTCAGAAGAGCGTAACGTATCTTCTGCCTCTTCAGCAGGAGCGATTGCAGACATTTGGGGGGAAAAAGTATTTTGCTCGATTACTGTTTCCTCGGGGAGGGGGAGAGAGGAAAAAGAGCTGTCCTGAAAGTCAGCAAAAGCATCCTGGCTTGATGGGAAGGGCTCAAACTGCGCTGGGGATTCTTCGGATAAAGAGGAGGCAGTGTCTTCTGTGACAGGAGCAAAATGCGCTGGGCCTGATTGTTCTGTATGCTCAGAAGGCGTATCAACGCCAACAGAAGGTACCTGTGCATTATCAGAAGTGTCAGGATTGTGTGAAATGCCATTGTCATCTGATACTATAGTGTCGGAAGAATCTTTTACAGCAGAGGTATCTGTAGCATGAGCAATGTGTAGCGGATCCGCAGCAGGAGGCATTTGTTCTGCTTCTGGAGCAGGTAATGCAGTCTCTTGTTCCACAGGAGTGGGGATGACTTCCTGCTCTGCAACTGAAGGAGTATTTTCCTGTTCTGCTATGGCAGGTGCAGGCATATCTTCGTGGGATATGGAGGCTTCAGGCACAGTGGGGGTTGAGGTCACAAGACGAATTTCACCTGTTTCCTGTGAGACTTGTGCGATGGTTTGCGGCTGCGATGGTGAGATGCTGTTAACAGGCATCATAGGGCCTTCTTCTGCAAAATGATTGAAAAGAGGGCTTGGTTGTTCAACTGGAGGAGCAGCAATGAGAAGCGCCATTTCTTCTTCAAGGGGGTAGGCATTTGGTACAGTGTTGCGAGGAGCATAGAGGGTCGAAGCTGCGGGTGCGGCTGAAGCTGTGGCTGCTGCCTGAGTTTTTGGCGCCTGCACAGGAGGTGGTGTGATCTGGATGGAAGTATGTGTACTGATATTGCTGTTTTGTTCTTCAGGCGATGTGGCTGCTGCTTGAGACAACGGTGCGTGCTCAGGTGCGGCAGGAGCAGGCGTGTGCTTTTTTGTGCTTGCTTGTTGTACCGGCGCAGATATTGGTTGGGCAGCAGGTACTGGCTGGGCGATAGGTGTTGGGGTAACGGATTTTTGCGTAACAGGCGCGGCGCTTTGTGACGCTGGTACGGGCGGCACTGTGATGGAGTGGGAACCGAGCTTTGACTTTATGAGCGCAAGTTCTTCGCGCAAAGCTGCGATTTCTTTTTCGAGCTCGGCTGTGTGGTGCGAGGTGTTTTCTGTAAAGGGGCTTTGCAGCCTTTCAGAAGAGAGGAGTCGTGCCAGTGCCGGAGCACGCGATGAGATGGCCTGCCAGAGGCGAGTGTTGCTAAGTACTTGAAATTTCAGAATAGCCCATAGCGCTACTGCGGTTATTGCGATCATGTCACGGTAAGTAGTGAAAAGAGGGGACAGGTCTTCCGGAACCACAAATAACAGTAGTAAGACTAGTATAATCGACAAATTCATAAAGGGCTCTCCATACTGTTCGGTATGTTTGGAGTGGATGCCAGTGCGCCATCATGTAGTGATTGTATTCGGCAGATTTGCC
>CAMTOM010000227.1 GCA_947074125.1 uncultured Desulfovibrionaceae bacterium | reverse complement strand
TCCAGCTTGCGAAACACCGCATACGCCGCATCTCCAAGCTGTTCTTTCGCCGCATAGCATTGCATGCGACCACTTTCGTCCACAAGATGAAAAAACGTCACCTTGCCAAAAGAGCGGCTGGAGATCATGCGTCCGGCAAAGCAGAATTTCTCCGCCTGCATGGTCTCAAGTTCTTCCGCATCTTTTTCAGCGTATGCTGCCGCAACCTGCGCAAGCATATGCTCACGCCGAAAATCATTGGGAAAAAGGGGAACGCCTGCATCCAGCAGGTCGCACGACTTCACCACCCTGTTTTTGACAACTTCATTCAGTTCGTCACGGGCATCAAGACTTTCCATCATCGACATGAAATAGGCAGCATGCTGCGACTTTGTGCCGATTTTAATGGCTTTTTTTCTGGGCGGCTGTTCCACGCTGTCCTCAGAGCTTTCCCTTAGAATCTATAAAATACACCATGCCAAAACAGCTTCCTTCAGGTGAGCTCACGCATCAGAAAGACTATCAACAGCACAGCAAACATACTTGAGCGGGGAAGGTTATGCCATTCGCCAAAGAAGGTCAAGGCAACTTCCCAGAGCACCCCAAAACGGCTTTCAGAAAAATGTATCGCTCGCCAAAAACAGGCATGCCACAGGAAAAGCATATTATGCAGAAGAAAAAACAGCTACTTAGGTAATGCCCTCCTCTCACGCCATGCAAAAAGAACGCGATGTCTCTTCTGCAACATCACAGGGCAAACCCAGACGACGGCGCTGCTCTTTCAGGGTTTCCAAGACGTGTTCCGGAACGCGAAGCCCGCCACGCCCGATCCCAAGTTCAATCCCTGGCTTGGAAATACCATGAAAATCAGAACCACCAGAAAGACAAAGATTATGCCGCTGTGCGAGAGCAACACAAAAGCGCGTCTGCTCCTGATCATGCTCACTGTGATATGCTTCTATTGCCATAAGCCCCATTGGACGGGTATTGGCAACAAAATCATCCAACCACTCTCGTGGCGCCTGCAAAAGGCAGGGGTGCGCCAGACTTACTGTTGCCCCCAGTGAGGCAAGGGCACGAATAAGCTTGTCTGGCGGGGGCAGCTCTCTGGGCAGATATACCTGCCCATAATAGCCAAGATAGCGCTGAAAAGCTTCCCCAATAGATTTCACATAATTTTTCTCAAGCATGACTCTGGCGATATGCGGTCGCCCCACAGTACCATCTCCGGCTACGGCACGCACTTCGGCATCTGTAATATCGAAGCCTCGCGTGCGCAGGCGTTCCACAATGAGCTCATTGCGTTTCTGACGTCCGATGTGCATTTCCCGAATAATCTCTGTCAGCGGCTGGATATCCTGAGGCAGCCACAAACCAAGAATATGCACTTCGCCATAAGGCGTCTGGGCAGCAAGTTCACAACCTCGTATGAGCTCAATGCCATACTTGTGTGCAGCAACTTCCGCCTCAGGCAAGCCATCCACGGTATCGTGATCGGTAATGGCAACAGCTTTCAGACCAAGCTCCTGTGCTCGTCGCACAAGCGCTTCTGGAGTTTCTGAGCCATCAGAAGCCTGAGTGTGGGTGTGTAAGTCTACGAAACGCATTAGCCCTCCATTCTCTCCATATATCAGCTCTCGCCAATATATTTTCTACCAAAGGCACATAGTCACGTTTTTCAATAATAACTATTCTTTCCTGTTATCGCTACAGGATTTTCAAAAAAATGAAAAGAACGAAAGCACGTCAGTAAACGTGCTGCGTCACATATTGAAAGCACAAAACGCTCTGCAAGGACATGGCAGACTTGAAATCGGTCGCAAGGGGATATATATTTGTCAGAAAACGAAAGGAAGATATATGCCCTTAGCCAATCTTGATATTGTGAATATTCTGGCATGTCCCCGCTGTCACGGGGATTTGACTCTCATTGAAGAAAACAATGACCACACAGGTCTTGCCTGTAGTGCCTGTCACATTGTCTATCCTATTGATGACGGTATCCCCGTCATGCTCATCGACAAGGCCATCCCCCAAGATCAATGGGATGCCGGCACACGAAAGGCGAAAAACTGATATGCGCCTGCTTATTATCTCCGATCTGCATGGCTCTCCAGAGCGCGCTCTTTTTCTGCAACAAAAAGCAGAGGAGCTCAAACCAGACAGCATCGTTTTCTTGGGGGACATGCTTTACCACGGTCCTCGCAATCCCCTTCCCAGCGGGTACGCACCAGCCGATGTTGTGAAGACCCTCGCCAACTTTCCTGCTCCTGTCATCGCCGTACGTGGTAATTGTGATGCGGATGTTGATGTCATGCTGCTGCCTTTTGATCTGCAAGCAAGTGCCTGCCTTTATATTGATGGTTTGCGTATTATTGCTCGTCATGGACATGATCTCCCCTCAGAACCTCCCTTTGCCGGCATTCCCAGAGGAAGTGTTTTGTTACGGGGGCATAGCCACATACCTCTTGCCCAGACAACAGTCGGTGTGCATCAATGGAATCCTGGCAGCCCCACACTTCCCAAAGGAGGCTTCCCACCTTCTTATGGCATCTATGAGCAGGGTGAATTTCGGGTCATGGGGCTTGATGGTAACATCATTATGCGCCACACCCCAGTAACTCCCTGTAATCAACCATGACAACAGACATTACCTATTCGCTTTGTGGCATGTGCAACACACGCTGTCCCATCGAAGTACACAGCGAAGGAGGGCAGCCGCGCTGGCTTTGTGGCAATCGTCATACACCATCAAAGCAGGCATTATGCCCACGTGGTGCTGCCGGACTCGGTCTTTATAATGATGATGAACGCCCGCTATTCCCTCTCATACGCACCGGAGCACGTGGTGAAGGGAAATGGCGAAAGACAGAATGGGACGAAGCACTCGACTACATTGCCAGCAGGCTAAAAAATATTATCGCGACCCACGGGGCGCAAAGTATTCTCTGGTCTGAACGCCCAGGCCCCTACGCAGATATGAGCAAGGCATTTTTGCGTGGTATTGGCTCTCCCAATTACTTCACGCATGACACTTCCTGCTCATACAATGTCAATCAGGCATCTTTTTCGCTGACAGGCCATGGCAGGCAGTCCTGGATATATGATTATGCCCATTGCCGCCATCTGGTACTCCAGGGACGTAATGTTTTCAGCTCACTCATGGTTCAGGAAGCAAACACCATCCTGAACGCTCTGGGAAAAGGCTGCGTCATGACAGCCATTGACGTGCGCCCCACCATCACAACAAGCAAAGCCCAGACATCTCTTATTATACGCCCCGGCACAGACTATGCTTTCAATTTGGCGATTATTCACACACTCCTTAAACACAATCTGTACAATAAAGCTTTCGCCGAAACATGGATCGCTGACCTGGATGCCCTGCACAACTTTGTACAGCCCTACACTCCAGACTGGGCTGCCGATACCTGTGACATCAGCGCAAAAGCCATAACCTCACTTGTTGAAAACATCGCTCAGGCTGCGCCCGCCGTCATCTGGCATGGTGGCTGGATGACATCACGCTATACCCAGTCTTTTGCCACATCGCGCTCGGCATATATCATCAATGCCTTACTGGGCAGTTTTGAAAGTCAGGTAGGTCTTTGCCTTGCCGCGACACCCAATGTTCTGGAAAAAAATGGGCTCACCTTGCTCTCCTCTCTCTCACCGCAATCACAGCTCTCCACAGCCACTAGTGACTGCCAAGCAATACGCCACCAAGACCCCGCACCCCACTCGCTC
>CAMTOM010000226.1 GCA_947074125.1 uncultured Desulfovibrionaceae bacterium | reverse complement strand
GGCAAGAACGCGTGCAGTGTGACCTGCACACGCACCTCAAGGCGACAGAGCAAGGCGCGTGCGTCAGTGACGTAGGGTCTTGTGGGGGCGTGTTCCAGAGGAGACAGCAGGTAAATAATAGCCTTACGGTCTGTTCGGCATTGGATACCGAGCGCTCCCTGACCCACGGCAGGAAGAAGATGGGGTGCTTCCAAAGATTCCATACAGGGGGCACGAAGCTCCAGGCGTTTCAATCCGGCCTCGGCAAGAATAATCGCATCGTATGCGCCTTCGTGCAATTTGCGCAGGCGTGTATCAACATTGCCACGCAGGGAAGAAATACGCACGTCTGGGCGCAAGGCCAGTATTTGTGCCTGTCGGCGTAGGCTGCTGGTTCCGATATGGGCGCCTTGAGGGAGAGCTTCAAGTGTTGGCCAGTGCTGTGAAAGAAAGGCATCACAACAGCGCTCCCGTGCTGGAATGCACCCCAGTGTGAGTCCTGCTGGAAGCTCCATAGGAACATCTTTCATACTATGGACAGCAAGGTCGGCTTCTCCTGTAAGAAGGGCATCTTCAATCTCTTTTACAAACAGTCCTTTGCCCCCTACCTTTGCCAATGGCACATCCAGAATAATATCTCCTTTTGTTTTGATAATACGGAGAGTTATCTGAATGTTTGGATGCAGGCTCATAAGGCGGCTTGTAATGAGTGATGCCTGCCAGAGTGCCAGGCGGCTTCCTCGTGGGGCTATGGTAACAGAATGCGACATATTGATTTTCCTGAGTACAATTCGAATGTGCTGAAAACGAGATAATCTGGCAAAACGCTAGTGCCGTGCAGTACTATCGATGCCCGCAACTGGCACAGTTGCCGCCAGCGCAGCCAGCGCAGCCACTTCGGCTGCTTGTAGAGGCAGATCCCTCGCAAGCGCCCCCTGCGGTGTGGCAGCAGCGGGACATGAGTTTGTGGGTTTTTGTGGCACCACATTCAGGACAGGTGGGAGCCGTATCATCAAAAACAAGCTCTTCAAAGACTGTGCTGCATTTTTCACAGCGATATTCGTAGATGGGCATATACTATTCCTTCTCTGAAAGTAAAGATTGTGCGTGTAACAGAGCCGCAGCGTTTTCAAAAAGATAATAATCCGTGAGGCGGCAAAGAATATGGGCAACAGACAGATAGGCTTCCTGAAGAAAAAAAGCTGTTGTCGCGGGAAGATGCAAGATGCAGTGGGAGATTTGTGACAACTCCTGAATAGCTGTTCCTGTGAAGCTGATAACGGTGAGTTCCTGCGCGGCAGCTTTTTGGGCGGCTGCAATAAGAGTTGCCTCATGGGAAGGAGCAAACAGAAGCAAGCAGTCTCCTTTTGTACCAAAAGCGTCTATTTGACGGGTAAAACAAGGTAGGGTGCTTTGATCATGTCCCGTATTATGAAGGAAGGCCTTGTTTGTCAGGGCAAGAGCTGGAAGAGGAGGACGATTGATGTGAAGGCGATGTATAAAAAGTCCTGCCATATATTCTGTGATGGAGGCGCTGGTATCATTACCGGCAAGGAGGATTTTTCCACCAGCGGTCAGGGTCAGGGCAATATGCAGGGCGCAACGATGCAAAAGCTCTTCATGTTGTGTAAAGAGCATTGTTTGTGTTTGTGCGCACTCCTTTGCATGGGCGCGGATAATTTCCAGCGCATCCTTCACTCTTCCTCCACTAATGAGAACGGATTTCGGCTGTCAGGTGCCAGTGAAGGGCACCAGTCAGCTTTGTGCAGGATAGCGATAATAGGCCTGTCATGCAACGGAAAGATGCAAAGGTATATTGCAATGTGTACAAAGGCAGGAAGAGAAGGGAGGCTTGAAAAAAGAGATAGAGCCATTACAGCGAAAAGCACAGGGTATAGCGGTGCGATGCATATGGAGGCTGACGCGCATCTCTAGCGTTTGACGAGAGAGTTTCTATACAGAATATAAGCTTCGCGCATGGCAATGTAGGGGTCAAGAGCAATGCCTGTAATATCATTATATGAGGAGAGCGTGGAATCCATACCAACAAAATTGCGCCCAACGGTCGCAGCCGCAGGTACAGGGAGACCAGGTACGTAGTTGACGGGATTGGCAAAGGTATCGCCTATGGTACCAAAGGTTTCTCTTAAGGAGCTGGGGCCAAGAAAAGGCCAGACAATATAGAAACCATGTCCAACACCCCATCTTCCCAGTGTCTGCCCAAAATCTTCGCCAGCAGGATCCACAGGAACAATGGTTTTTCTGCCTTCAGCAGCATTGATAAAGCCACCAATGCCAACCGTGGTATTGACAAAAAATCTGCCAAATTCAACCCCCGCTTCAAGAGGGCGTCCCTGAAGCAGGTTATTGATAAAGCGTACCGGGAAAAGCGCATTGTGGAAGAAATTTTTCAGGCCAGCCTGGAAGGGGGTGGGCATAACAGCGACATAGCCTTTATACACAGGTGTGGCGATGCGCATATAGAAAAAGTCATTAAAGTGGAACCAGAAGCGATTCCAGGGTTCAAGAGGATCACGGATGGCTTGTGGCGTGTCAATGTCATCATCGTAATCATCCAGATTGTTGTCTGTATTGAGAGTCATACCGCTGGAAGCTCCCGTTGCGCCACCAGAAATACCGGACAAAAGCAGTATATCTGTTTCTGAAAAAGCAGTGTTCAGATCTGAAGCTTCCGGTGACATTGCAATAAATGTCAGAGGATTAAGAGGCTGTGCCTGTACGACAATATAGGGGGCAACCGGATCTGAAGGGGAGCGTTCATTTTCTGGTTTGGGGAAAATGAGTGAGCCTGTTTGCGAGGGAGCCGTTTGCAAGGCCACTTGTTTTTTGGGTGCGACAACCATGGCAGAAGAAGATTGCTCAAAAAAAGAATCAATCAGCGTCAGCGCAGGGCTTTCAGAAAGCTTTATTGTTTTTTTATAGGATCCATGTGCGTTCAGAGAGATGGCGGGGGTGTGGTCTGTGAGCTGGGAGGTATTTTCAGGTGTAAATTCTTTTTGCAACAGCTCAAAAGCATCATCGAAAATCTCGGAAAACGAAGCTGGCGTTTGCGTGTGCGATGAGGGCGCAACAGTTGCCGCAAAGGGGCGATGCGCTGAAGAGAGGATAATCCCTGCAATGAAAAATATGTAAAGGGGAAAATTTATTCTTACAATAAAACGCAGCATGCTCTTTCCGTGAGTTGTGTTTATGGAAAGAAGGTATATTATTTCAAAGCGATTGGCAAATATAAAAATAGAAAATAAAGATGAAAATTATTATTGCTTCAATGTAAAACCGATGGAAAGAGTACTCTTCTTTCCATCGGCTTGTTGTGTTTTTATGATATAATGATTACTTATTTATTTTGCGCACGCATTTCCGCTGATTTCGCTTCGATCTTGCTGATGAGCTCTGATGTGGAACCTTTAGTAATAATGTCCTGGAATTGTGTTCTGTATGTTTTTACAAGGCTAATGCCTTCAATAATAACGTCATAAACACACCAGACTCCATTTTTTTCCATCATTCTGTAGTCGACGGGAATTGGTGTCCCCCTGTCCACTATTATTAATCATCATGAGCAAAGAATCACTTCAATCTTATCTACCAGACGATGAAATTAATTGTCCTGTTACAGAACCCTTACGCAAAGATCCTCACTTCTTTTCATTTCCTCCTAGGGGATTAAAACCTGGTGCTCTTCATCCTTATGTCGCTGTCTTTCACATTATTATGTTGATTCTCCTACGTGTTTTTTTTTTGGTGGTTTTTTTTATTTTAATATACTTTATACTTTTTTATTTTGT
>CAMTOM010000225.1 GCA_947074125.1 uncultured Desulfovibrionaceae bacterium | reverse complement strand
CTACTCTGTTGCCGCCACATGTTGAGATGACTTCGGCGTGGGAGGACCGCTACCAGGCTTCCTTTCCTCCCCGTGCCATGCGAGCACACGGCTTGCTGAGCTGGTCATTTGCTTTTTCGCACATTGTAGTTGCCATATTTCTGGAAGTGTTTGCAGCACGTGCGCTTTGGGAGGGGGTGCAGATGGCGGTACCTTTTGCGGGGCTTGTCAGTCTGTTTGCGATTGCTTTTTTGGCGGCGGGGCTGCTGTTTTTGGCGCAACGTTGTCGATTATGGGTTCATGGAGCATATAAGCCAGGGTTTTTGGGTGCCTCTGGCGCGTCTGAAGCAGCAGAAAAAACTGAAAAAAAAACGAACAGTGCGTTGTCGGCAGTAAAGTCTTTGGGCAAACCGTCCTCGGAAAAACTGTTTTTTTACTGGATTGCCTGGACATATCGTCGTGCCCTGATGGTGGTGCTGTATCTGTTTCGCCGTCAAAATTTGCGCCGTATGGGCATTTTCCTTTATTTTGCCGTTGCGGTACTCGCGCTGATTCGTGATTTTTGGGCGGGGCGCGATCTGCTGCAACAAAGTCTAACATCAATACGTTTACTTTTGACAGAGGGACTGTGCTGGCCTCTGTTTTCTTCTTTTTATGGATTCTGGCTTTGGTTTGGTCTGTGTTTGTTTCTTGTCTGTACGCCTCGTCGCCTGGATCAGGAAGCATTATCCTTGCGCATGGAGAGCGTCGCTAATCAATGGTATACTGGCGCAGAACGCCAGCTTCGCTTCTTTCGTGAACAATACGAAAATGCACAGCCTATGGATATGCGGCGTATGCGTAAGCTGGGGCAGGATCTTTATTCTTTTGTTCGAGAGCTTAAACCCGCACAGCAAGCCTGGCTGCTGGAACGCCTGAAAGAAGTGGGTATGCATGCCCCTGTTCGGGAAGGAGCGCTTCTCTGGCAGGATGAGATGCGTGCCGAATATGATGTGCTCGGCTATATTGAAGAAGGAGATCGCTGCTTTGTGGATACACCTCCTCTTTATGAAGATGGCAAGCTATTGCGCAGAGGTGTCATGAGAAAGGTGCGTTCATGAAAAATACCAATTCCCTCCCCTTACTGGCCTTGCCCTGCGCTTTAAAAAGTATTGCGCCAGCGGCAGCAATGGATTTGGGTACCAGCAATACATGCGTTACGCTCTTTAATGATAAAGGGCTGGCTGTCCAGCAGCCTGAGGGCTGGCATAGTACCGCGCTTGGTGGAGCGATTCCTTCTCTGGTGCTGTACAAAGATGATGCCCCCTTTCTGATCGGAGCTGCCGCAGAACTTGAATTTGGTGAGGCAGGCAAAGAAGAAAGAAAGCGCTACAAACTCTGTGCGCTCTTTAAGCCAGATATTACCGCACGGGAAGATGCCAGAGCGCAAATGTATGACTTTCTTTCCCTGCTTCGCCCCCGCATTCTTGTGGGAGAGCATTTTCTTGTTGGCGTTCCCTGTGAAGCGGGGAACCTGTACCAACAAGTATTGCGGCAATGTCTTAAAGAAGCCGGTTTTGAAAAAAGTGCCTTTTTACAGGAACCGCTGGGCGCCATCATTCATGCGATTACATCAGGCGCACTGCCACCATCCAAGGCTGCCGAAGGTGTTTTGACAGTCGATTTCGGTGGTGGCACATGTGATATGGCCTTCTTGCGGCGTGCAGAAGTATTGGCTCGCTATGGCGACATGCTCTACGGAGGACGACTTTTTGATGACCTTTTCTGGCAGATATTGCTACAGGAAAATCCTGCACTTGAAGCTCGTCTGGAAGAAGAGGGGAATCGCTACTATGTCCATTGGATAGCCTGCCGTCAGGCTAAAGAACTTTTTTCCAATGCGATGCATCGTGACAGGACACAGCCTGTGACTGTGCGTGTGCGCTGGAGTCATTGGGATGGTGAGGGTGTTCGTGAATCCTCGGCCTACATTGAAAATGTGACCTGGGAGCGCTTCTTGCTCTGGGCAGGAGACTATACCCCTTCCCCGGAACTCCTCGCTCAAATGAAAGAACACGCCACACGTGCCGGCCTTTCTGAAGAAGGACGCGCATTGTTGGAAGGCAAGCGCGTTGACCTTATTCAATGGTTTGAACGACTTTTCCGTCAAAGTCTTGCACAGCGTGAAAATGGCAGTACACCACAAATATTGCTGACAGGTGGCAGTAGTGCCTGGCCATTCGTAACTGATATTGTGCATCAGACGTTAGGGGATTCTGTCCGTATTTTGCTTGGAGATGAGCCGTATGCGGATATTGCAAGGGGACTTGCGCAATATTACAGCTTTTCTCAAGCGCTCCAGCGTGGCAGAAAATCTCTTAAAAAAGAACTTCCTTCCTTTATGGAATCGCGTATTCGGCAAAAAGCTGTGGAAAGAACTGTCGCAGATACGCTTGACAAGGCACTCAATGCTTCTTCTGACTTCCTGCGAACTGTGGTTCTTTTACCGTGCTTTGAAAAATATCGTCAGGAGGGCGGAACGCTGCGTCATCTGATTTTATCCATGAATACCGCACTCGAAGAACGGGAAAGTATGTTGCGTGGTGTTTTTGCGGAACATCTGGATCAGCTTGCGGGACGTGTGGCAAAAGCGTGTCGCGATGAACTTCAGGGGTGGTTTGCCTCTAAAGGTATTCCTATTCTGCCAGAGAAATTAAAGCAGGGATGGTTCTCGTTATCGGCCGATATGCTGGCAGAAAGAATGCGGGAAACACTCGCCTCTGCTGCTCTTAAACCTTTACGCGAACAGGCGGGCTGGGCAACGGCGCTGACGCTGGGAGGCGCTGCGGGGACTGTGGGCAGTCTGGCGCTGGGGGGCTTTTTCCCTTTGGCATTGCTGGCGGGACTGGTTGGGGGGATTGCGATAAAATTATTGCGCATGGATGCGCGTGTTGTAGAAACTTTTCTTGATATACCGTTACCGGCTTTAGTGAGAAAACCGTTATTGTCGGAAAAACGTGTTCAGGGATTGTGTACAGAACAGTTGGCGATTTTTCGTAAAGAACTGAAAGAAATTATGCTGATGGCGTGGAAGGAAGGGGAAGGGGCTTTATTGGAAGATGCGGCGCGGATTGTGCGTGAAGAGATAGATGCGCTGGATATTCTTTATGTTACCCCTACTTAGAGACTTGTCCTTTTGCTTGTGAGAGACTTGTTCTTTTGCTTTCCATCTGCGTTTCGAAACTTTGTTACTCCGGTCATGGAGACTTGTTCTTTTGCTTTTCACCTGCGTTTCGAAACCTTGTTACTCCGGTCATGGAGACTTGTTCTTTTGCTTTTCACCTGCGTCATCGAAACCTTGTTACTCTGGTCATGTACCATAAGAGTACACTCCCATCGTAAAAAGATTTCGTTTCCTTGCTGGAAAAACAAAATTCCTGTGTCTCTTCATCACTATTCCTGCACCTTTTTTACTTGAGTTTTGTACTTTCGACATAGAGAGCCAAAGATGTTCTGTATTGCCTTTTTATTTTTGTAAGTAAAGGAACGCATCTTTTATGGTGTTCAGACGCTGTAAGGTTATATTTACCACATAAAAAAATTTGAGGTTTTGCTTCTGGCAAAACATCAATACTTTTTCAGAGCGTATATTGCATGAATGGGGATTTTGGGGGTTTTGTTGTATAGGTGTCAGAGAATTGAAGAACAGCTATAGGCTTGGTGGGGAGGGAGCTTTTGCGCTTCTATTAGGCTGTTATGTCGCGTAGCGACATGGCAGCCATAATGGGGGTGCAGGGGATTCAATTCCCTGCCAGGGGGTCTGGGGGACAGCGTCCCC
>CAMTOM010000224.1 GCA_947074125.1 uncultured Desulfovibrionaceae bacterium | reverse complement strand
CCGCTTGCACACGAAATCAGCCCCGCAAGTAAACCTTCCCCCGTCACCCTGTGTCGGCCGGGAGCCCAGGTGCTTGCCACCATGGACAGCAACTTGCTGGCCTTTCTGACTCGACTGAACAAACTGGCAAAAAAACGCTCCCTCCCCATGGACGATACCGCACTCCCAGAGGGCTTGCGACGCCTGCTCACTCTCGCTTTTGCTGTCCCTCCCAAAGAGGGTTCTGAAAAAAAAACAACCACTGAAAATCCTCTTGAATTCTTTGGAGGTCTGGTACTTGGCTTACCAAAGCTTCTTGCTAATGGCGTTGAATTTATTGGAGATGTCGCCCTCTCTATAGGCAATGCCATGCGCGGTAAAAGCGATATGCGCATGCAGGATTTTTTTGAGGCTGTTTATGAATGCGGCGTACGGGCTCTTCCCATTGTTTCCATCGTGAGCTTGCTGTTTGGGCTTATCCTTGCCTTTGTCGGCGCAGTACAGCTCAAGCAGTTCGGTGCACAGATTTATGTTGCCGGACTTGTAGGCATCGGCATGATCCGTGTTATGGGAGCTGTCATGGTCGGTATTGTCATGGCGGGTCGTGTCGGCGCGGCATATGCGGCTCTTATTGGCACCATGCAGGTTAATGAGGAAGTGGACGCTCTTGCCACTTTCGGCTTTTCTTCCACAGACTTTCTCGTATTGCCTCGCGTACTTGCCCTGACTGTCATGATACCACTGCTTACCATCTATGCCGACATGATGGGTATTCTGGGCGGCTTTCTTGTGGGTGTGTTCATGCTTGGGCTGCATCCACTGGAATATCTGACAGCTACCATAGACATGGTACCTTTCAGCCATGCCATTATTGGTCTGGTATATGCGACAACGTTTGGCATTATTATTGCGATGACAGGCTGTTATCAAGGGATGCGCTGTGGTCGTAGCGCAGCCGCAGTCGGACAGGCGACAACGGCTGCTGTCGTACAGGGCATTGTATGGATTATCATTGATACTGCCATTATTACTGTTATCTGCAACATACTGGATGTCTAATGGAAAAGGCACCCTCTTCCCCGCAAGCTCTCACACATTCTCAGGATGTCCCTACAGGATCTCCAGAGCAGTTTGCGGCGCTTTCCAGCAGCCCGCACGATCTTCTGCTTGCAGCAAAAGATCTCACCATTGCTTATGGCGACTTTACCTTGATGAAAGAGGTTTCTTTTCTGGTAAACCGTGGAGATATCTTCATCATTATGGGAGGCAGTGGTTGCGGCAAAAGCACACTGCTCCGAGTTCTCATGGGACTCAAAGAACCCAGTAATGGCAACATTTACTACGGGGAAACTGATTTTTGGCACAGTGAGGAAAAAGAACGTCAACAGACCATGCGCCGTACCGGAGTTCTTTTTCAGGGCGGAGCTTTGTGGAGCTCCATGACACTGGCAGAAAATGTCAGTCTGCCACTACAGCAATATACCACATTAAAGCCCGCAGAAATCCGTGAGCAGGCCTCGTTAAAACTTGCACTGGCAGGTCTGGCAGGTTTTGAAGATTATCTCCCTTCTGAAATAAGCGGTGGTATGCGTAAGCGCGCAGGCCTCGCCAGAGCTCTTGCTCTTGATCCTGAAATACTTTTTCTGGACGAACCCTCAGCAGGACTTGACCCCTTGAGTGCGCGCCTGCTGGATGATTTGATCCTTGAGCTGCAAGAAACACTGAATAAAACTTTTGTGATCGTCACACATGAGCTTGCCAGCATTTTTAATATTGGCAGTAAAAGCCTTTTTCTAAATGCGACAACGCGCAGAGCCATTACGGCAGGTCGACCTGCTGATATTGTTCTTGACGAGAATGCGGATCCCGCATTTCGTCTTTTCCTCCGGCGCGGAGAAACCACTACAGGAACACACTCATGAGTAAGAAACTGAGTAAAACAGCAGCAGGACTTTTTGTACTGGGAGGCCTGGCGATATTCATTTTGGGAATCGTCACCCTCGGCGATCAGAAGTTTTTCAGCAAAGACCTGCAGTACGTTCTTTTTTTTGACGGTTCCGTCAATGGACTGAGTGTGGGAGCTCCTGTGGTATTCCGTGGTGTTCCCCTTGGGAACGTGACCAAAATCAGCCTCTTGCCCAATCGCAAAGATGACGGTTTTCTTATTCCTGTCATTATACGTCTTGACCCCAAGAGCTTTGGTGGAAGAAACAGCAGCGATCAGCTTTCGGATGAAATGCGTCATAAAATCATTGTTCGAATGGTACAGAGCGGACTGCGTGCGCGCCTTGGTCTACAAAGCATTATTACCGGACAATACCGCGTTGATCTGGATTTCTTCCCCGATACAACAGCCGTCTATCGCAGTCGCACACCTGAAATGGAAATCCCAACCATTCCGACTCCTCTGGACACGTTGCAAAAAACTCTTGCCAATATGCCCATTGGCGAAATGATACATTCGCTACGCACAACTCTCGACAATATTGCGGCCATTACCTCTGGTGAAGAGATTCAAGCTGCGGTTAACGCTGCCAAAAAAACATTTGAAGATCTTTCCGGAGCTACCCCCTATCTTAAAGCTGCCCTGCAAGATGCTTCCCTGACCATGGCACAGTTGCGCAAGAGTACACAAGGCATGATGGATAAAGATATTCCTGAGAGCTTTAAAGCTTTCCAAAAGGCTATGAACAGTATGACAGTCGCACTTGAAAAAATGGATAAGGCTATGGTTGCGGCAGAAGAGCTCATGGAGCCAGAATCTCCCAGTGTACGCAAATTCCAGAAAGCAATGGAAGAGTTTGATATTGCCATGCGTTCTATGGGATCATTCGCCAGACTGCTGGAACGCAACCCTGAAGCATTGATCTTTGGTAAGGGAGGTAAAAAATAATGCGTCTTCTTTCTCTGTGCACATCTCTTCTGCTCACAAGCAGCCTCCTTGTCTCCTGTGCCCAGCGCACTCCGGAAACAAGCTTCTACCTCCTTGAAAGTAAACCTATCCCAACAGGAAATCTTACGCTTCCTTCTTCGCACGAAGAACATACAATAACCTTCCAGATACGCAATCTTGAAGTTCCTCGCTACCTGGACAGCAGCAATGCCATTGTTACCCGTAATGGTGTTGAAATGACCCCAGCAGAATATTATAGTTGGGGTGAAAATATTACTGATGGAATACGTCGTGTTATGACAGCGGGGCTGATTCCTGCACTGGCAGAGAACACCATTCTTTTGATCAGCTCTGACAAAATCAGCATGTACGCTCTGGATGTGCGCTTCTCGCACTTTGAAGGTGCCCTCGGAGAAGATGTGCGCCTGGATGTTTCATGGAATCTGAATAAAAAAGGAGAAGGGGCTATTAGTGCCGCTTCTTTTCAGACCAAAAGACCGGCAGGCGATACGTATAAAAGCCTTGTCGAAGCACACGGTCTTTTACTTCAAGACATGCTGAATATGCTCATTCCCAGCGTTCTCAGCGCTATTGCAGATCAGAAATAGGTAGGCCATGTATCTTCCAAGAGATTATACATATCGCGTTCTCCTTGTGGATGATGCCCCTGAAAATCTCAGAATCATGGCTGAATTTCTCAGGAGTGACTACATCATCATGTTTGCCCGCAATGGGGAACAGGCTTTGCGCCTGGCAACCGGAACGCCACCGCCTGACATTATTCTCTTGGATACCGTCATGCCGCATATGGACGGCTATGAAGTCTGCCGTCGTTTGAAAGTCGACCCACGCAGTCACAATATTCCTGTTATCCTGCTCACAGCCCAGGATGAAGATGTTGATGAAGCCAAAGGATTGAGCCTTGGTG
>CAMTOM010000223.1 GCA_947074125.1 uncultured Desulfovibrionaceae bacterium | reverse complement strand
CAACGCTTAGGAAGCTGTGGCTCTCTAACAAATGGACGTCCAAAGGAAACGGCAGTAATCTTTGTTTCTGTCAAAGCTTCCTATACCATAATGCTTTTTAGCAAATAAAAAGAAGTTTTAATGGCTAACCACTAAAAATTTTAAGTTTTTTTGATCCTTGCATAACAGGGAAAGCTTTTCACAAAAAAAGCGGGGAAAATCCCCGCCCTTTATCCTGAAGCACCCTCTTAAAGCATACTGACCTGTATGCCTGCACACTATCTGCCTCAACGCGATGGAGGATTACGCGATGGCTTGAACACAACAAGAAGAACCATTCCAACAAGCACAAGAAGCTGCACACTCCCCCAAATCCCTACTTTCTTGAGCGAGCTCAAAAAAACAGGATCTTCCAGGGCTTGCATGCCAAGTCTTTGCGCTGCGGCAAAAGTATTTTTTATCCACGGTCTGAAGGCGAATGAACCAAAAACAATAATCACCAAAGTAAAAAACCACTTGCCCACAAGCCAGTCATACTTAAAAAATCCCCATGGCGTGAACCCATAGTAAAAACCCATCACAAAGCTGCATAATGCCGAAGGAATAATAAGATACAGCAGAATAAGACGCAGTGCATACGATCGCAAAATAAGCCCTTCTGCCGTTTGTGGTGTTACAAAAAAAGCAAGTATCGGCAAAGCCGCTGTTCCGGCGGCGAGCAGCAAAGCAAAAAAAAGATGTACTTTACTAAAAATGACCAGCTCAGCTGGCGTAAGCATTCGTAAATTCATAATTCAGCCTCCACTCTGGCATATAACAAACATCACTCCATAAACTCCCCAAACCGGATCCCAAGCCCAGACACATGAAACTCTCCAGGTTTCAAACAGCATCAATAAGCCCGTATGGGCATAATAACAATCTTTTCTGACGCTTGCCTCACACACAAAAAAAGACCGCCCAAGGCGGTCTTTTTCACATATCAGAAGATTTTACGCAAGAGGTCAGGACACCGCCGTCATATTGGCAACTTCCTGTTCCAATGCAGCTTGTTGCTGCGGTGCGATTCTGAGAGCCTGTGCCAGTGAGTCAAGGTACGCACGCTCCTGCTGTGTATCCACAACAATCACCGAACAGGAAAGACGGTACAGGTCGCAAGCTTCTTCATAACTATGCACTTTTGTGGCCAGGGATGCCGGATCAACAGGACGACTCAGAAGCTCCTGCAAAATAGGACCTGCATTTTCTCCAGGGAAAAGCGCTTCCAGCGTTTTGTAGATGTGCTCTTTTTCAGATTCATCAATATGCCCATCCGCTTTTGCGGCAAAAATCACAGCTTCCAGCAACACAAGCATTCCTTCAGAAGCCTGTGTTTCCTGCTGTGCCTGAGAACTTCCCGAAAAAGCTCCCCATCCGCCAGCGCCACCCTGCTGTTGGGGCGCAGACGGAGCAGCATACCCGCCTCCCTGAGGAAAGGAGGCTTGTGAGGTTTGCGATGACGCATAGGGGTCTCTTTGCGTCTGACCAGGAGGCATACCTCCCTGCGTAGCGCTTCCTCCCCGCATCCACTGTTGCAGAAAATTCATGGCCATAGTTGCTGCTGCACCAGTCATAGCAGCATTCATAGTGCCAGATCTGCGACGTGAGGCATTTCCCCCTCCCATCAAAACAGAGAAAAGACCTCCCAGCATATCCTGTCCGCCCCCTTGTTGCATACGACCAGCGGCAGGATTTCTCCCTCCGCCTTGCGTACCGCCAAGCGCACTTCTTGCCAACATTTCCAGCATTTTCAAATTCATATTTATGACCCCCTTTGGTCAAACATGTTACTCAAAGCAGTTATTTCAATACATATATTACATAAGAGAGAATAGCAATCCTGCAAAATAGTCTGTTATAACAAGCAATTAAAGATACGTAGTGCAAAAGGTGTGAATAAAATATCGCTTTTCTTGCCAAAGTAGCAATACCACCATGTTTCTTTCACTCTATTTTTACGCTGCCCCATTGGCATAACAGTCACACAAGAGAACTCACCGCTATTTGTTTTATAATGTAATAACCTGCTCAACCCCACTTCCTTCAAGCGCTCCATTCAAATCAGGAAAGCAACCAATAGAAATCCCTTGAGCAAGTTCTTTGATACCACGATCAATCACACATTTATCACAGCCCATCACAAGCATTCCATTTTTTTCCGCGAGAGCGGCAAGAGCTTCCCCTATCTCATTTCCTTTTTGCAGCATGAAGGTATTATCAAGAAAAAAGAACATACCCAAAACGGTAAAACCGTGCCGATTACTCTGTAATTGCGGAATAATCATATTTTTTAAAATATAATGACTGTTTGAACTTGAAAAAATATAGGCAACTTTCACAGTGAACTCCTTGTTATGTTATGAGACCTGTAGTGTTTTATCTTCAGAGGCACTGTCTCCACGCGTACAGGATCGCTGCAACACTCTGAAGACTTCATTTTTTATTCCAATATATGCGGAACTCAAACGCTGCCGTGGGCGAGGCAGACTGATGCACACCTCATCCTCTATTCTGCCTGTAACTGATGAGAGAATAATAATCCGATCGCTCAAATAGACAGCCTCATCCACATCATGCGTAACCATAATGACCGTCTTTTGCTCCTTCATCCAAAGCATTAACAATTCATCTTGTAGCTGCTGCCGCATTTGCGGATCAACGGCACCAAGTGGTTCATCAAGAAGCAAAGCATCGGGAGATCCCGCCAGGGCACGAATGAATGCCGTTCGCTGTTTCATGCCTCCTGAGAGCTGCCCTGGATAGAGATCTTCCTTACCTTCAAGGTGCGCCATACGCAGTAATTCTGCCAGCCTCTTTTCCTGCTGGACACGCGGCACTTTCTTCTCACGCAAAGGGAAAAGTACATTATCGCGTACCGTCATCCAGGGAAAAAGGGCGTAATCCTGAAATACAAAGCCGCGATCAGGACCAGGCTTGTACACAACACGATCAGCAATCCTGATTTCACCCTCAGACGGGGATTGAAAACCCGCCATAATGGTGAGCAATGTGGTTTTGCCACATCCTGAAGGACCAAGAAGCGTCACAAATTCTTCTTTTTCCACAGAAAAGGAAATACCATTCAAGACGGTTTTTCTGGCACTACCATTCCCAAAGTGTTTTGTTACTGCACTAACTTCAAGCATATGCGTCCTTATTTCCAGCGTATCACAATACGGCTTGCCCAGACCAGCAATTGATCCATGCCATAGCCCACAAGGGCAGCCATAATCATAAGCGCGATCAGCAAAGGGGTATTCATTTGTGTTTGCGCTTCAACCATAGAGTAGCCGAACCCAGCACTCGTTGCGATAAACTCAGCTCAGATAACGGACATCCAACCAGAACTCATGGCTACGCGAATCCCCGTCAGGATATCTGGCAAGGCTCCAGGAATCGTTACCTTGCGAATCAGACTGAAGGAAGAAGCCCCCAGACTGCGCGCTGCATGATAATAGTTCTTGTCGATGCCGTGCACGCCAGAGACCGTGCTCAGAAGGACAGGAAATGTTGCAACAAGTGTGATCAGAAAGATTGTTGGCCCTTCACCAAGTCCAAACCATACAATAGCCAAAGGTACCCATGCCATAACAGGAACCTGACGTAGAGGATTCAGCAAGGGATCAATCAGCTTCATGGCAAGCACTGAACTTCCCATAAGAAAACCCAAAGAACAGCCAATCCCAACAGCGATACAGACACCAAGCACAACACGTCTGAGTGTCAGCACAAGATTCTGAATGATTTCAGGATCAAGAAGAGCATTGATAAAAGCCTTCAGCACATCCAGAG
>CAMTOM010000222.1 GCA_947074125.1 uncultured Desulfovibrionaceae bacterium | reverse complement strand
AATGCCCCCTTCAAAATATTTTCTCGATTCTGCCCTTATTTTTTACTTTATTTCATTGGCTCTCTAGACTATAGTGGCGCAGCGAAATATTCACTGACAGGATATTCAGGAGGCGCGCATATGGAAAATCACATCCGTTTCGACCTCGACAGCATGACACTTTTTCTTCTCGATCAGCGCTATCTGCCAGCTCGCGAAGAATTCCATCCCTGTACGACCAGTGATGCCTGCGTTCACGCCATCAAAGAAATGGTTGTTCGCGGGGCTCCTGCTATCGGCGTTACTGCCGCATGGGCGTGCGTACTCGCGCTTACTGAAGTTCGCCATCTCGAAAACTGGGAAGAAGAACTCGCCACCCGTCTGGATACCCTTCAAAAAGCCCGCCCCACAGCAGTCAATCTGCGTTGGGCTGTTGAGCGTATGCGCTCCATTCAGGATCGCTATCTTTCTGGCGCGCCCTCAGAGCTGCTTTCGCACTGGCTGTGGGAAGCACAAAATATCCAGAATGAAGACATCCGCATCTGCCAGCGCATCGGGAAAATCGGCGCAGCCTGCATCCCGCAATGGGCTGCCATCATGACTCACTGCAATGCCGGAGCACTGGCCACCGCCGGATACGGCACAGCCCTTGGCGTTATACGCGCCGCCTGGGAGGCGGGTAAGGATATTCGGGTCATCGCCAATGAAACCAGACCTTTCTTGCAAGGGGCACGCCTGACCGCCTATGAAATGGTAGAAGACGGCATCCCCGTAACCGTGGCCTGCGATAATGCCTGCGGTTTGCTGATGCACAGAGGCCTTGTGACCTGCGTTGTCGTAGGGGCTGACCGCATCGCTGCCAATGGCGATACCGCCAATAAAATTGGTACCTATGCCGTTGCCGTTCTGGCAAAGGCGCACAATGTGCCTTTTTATGTGGCGGCTCCCCTGTCTACCATTGATCCACGCCTTCACAATGGCGATGCCATCCCCATTGAGGTACGTCCCGCACAGGAAGTTACCCATATTGGGGACACACATATCTGCCCTGGCGGTATTTCTGTCTATAATTTCGCCTTTGATGTCACACCGGCAGACTATATTAGCGGCATCATCACAGAAGCAGGCATCTTGCGTGCGCCCTATACAGATAGTATTGCCGAAGCTCTTGCAGCACCGCCAACTATAGATTAGAACCCCTATATGGGGTCCACACAATACACATCACAGGCAGAACTGCCGCGTTCGCGCTGCTCTTTGTGTGTTCTGCACGCAGACTCTTCGCACGTGCTCCTGCCCAAAACACTTCTTCCTCCCGCACTTGCCACGCAATCCCGTCTTGATATTTTCTGGAATACACGCGACACCTCAGGCGGCGCCCTCTCCCTTCCTGCGGCAGTCGATGCGCATTTGCTCGGTCTCAGAGAAGTATGCGCCCGCTGGGCTTATGAGACGGGACGCTTTCGCGTACAGGGAAAAGAATTGCAGGAATGCCTTCAGGCTGGCGCTCCCCTGTCTCTCTGGTGGTGCTCGCTCCTCTACGAACGTCACCCCATCATGCTTCCCGCGCTACACAGCATTTGCAAACTGCGTATGCTGGAAAAACTTCTTGAAGAGCACGACTGCACCACGCTTGTTCTTTACGGCGGCAATAAAAAACTGCGCCGTACCCTCGAAGAATACTGCTCCCTCACCCAAAAAACTTTTTACGCAATTCCTGAAAATCCTGCACTCACCAAGACAGCCTCAGCGCAAAAGAACGGTTTTTTCTCCTTCCTGTCGTCATCCACAGAGGAAGAGGCAAGCCCAGCCTCACTCATGCGCCTCAAAACAGATCGCCGCCCCGTTTATCTGCGCTGGCTTTTAGGCCTCTTCCGCGCTCTGCCCACACCCCTGCGCGCCACAACACGCCTGGCGCACTGGTGGTTGACCGTGCGCCGTCACCTGCCACACACACGGGATATTTGCGCCAATCTGCCTGGCGCCGCCACCGTTGTGACCCATTTCCCCAGTCATGACAGCACTGCGGCAGCCTCTGGCGAATTTCGTTCACGCTACTGGGAAGGCTTGCACGACATGTTCCGGCAAGAACACGGTTCCGCCTCGCCCCTGCACTGGCTTTTTATCCGCATTACCTCCCCCAGCACCTCGCTTAAGCAATGCCTTGCCCTGCGCGAGCGTTTTCGCGATGACAGCGCCAACGGCGCTTCATTTCACTACATTGAAGAATTTCTCACCTTCTCTCATATCGTCCGCGCCATCCGTCGTTTTTTCAAGCTCTGCTGGCGCTCATGGCGCATGGAAAGTGCCGTCCGTCCAGCTTTTTTTCTGCCACACTCGCGTATGCCCCTATGGCACTTTCTCAAAGAAGGCTGGAAAGAATCTTTTCAGGGCTGGCGCTGTCTGGAGCGATGCCTGCAAGATGAAGCCCTGCGCGCCTGGAGCCGCTGGACAGCCCCACAAGCATGGGTGCTCTTTCCATTGGAAAACTGCCCCTGGGAACGTATGCTCGCCCATGCCGTTCACACCGAACACATAGGACCACTCTACGGCGCACAGCATTCCAGCATTCGCGAAGGCGACTTTCGTTATATTGACGATCCACGAACCTTTGAAACGCCCGACTGCCGCATCTTCCAGCCCGACATCCTTTGTCCCGATGGCCAACACGCCCACACACAGTGGATTCACTCCCACGTTCCCCCGCAATACCTCTATCCCGTTGAGGCTCTCCGCTACCAGCACCTTCTTTTCCCTGCCTCAACGTGCGATGCTTCACCACCTCCCCCACCCGATGAAGGCCTCTTCCTCCCCTCAGAAGAAGAACGTGCCCATCTGGCCTCGCATAAGATTGCCGCTTTTCAGCATCGCCCCATTCTCCCCATCACGCATCTTTTGCTGGTGACCGGCTTTACGGATACAGAAGTGCGTCGCCAGTTTGAGCTTCTCACAGAAGCCGAAGCAAGCGGCCTTCTCGCACAGCGCATTATTATCTTAAAGCCTCACCCCTGGCACAATACAGAAAAATTCCTCAAAGCCCTTCCCATATCGCTCCAGCAGCGTTTGCGTGTAAGTCGTGAACCCCTGCCAAAGCTTTTTGCACCGCATACCCTTGTATGGGCAGCCTCCTCCACTACAGCCAGCGTTGAAGCCATTTACGCGGGTCTCCCCGTTCTGGTTGATATGCCCGATGATGACTTTGATCTTTGCCCCTTAAAAGGCTGTGCCGGATTGACCCGATGCCAGACAGCCAGCGATATCACCCACGCCCTTCTTAATCCGCACCGCATACTCCTATCACCGGACTGGTTTTTGCTTGATCCTGCCCTGCCGCGCTGGCGCGCTCTACTCTTTGGCACAAGGATGCGAGATAAGGGGTAAGAAGAGAAAAGAGAAGAAAAGAGAAGAGAAGAGGGGCAAAGAAAGGAATGAATACAACACAGAGAGGAAGGCTACTGAGAGATACAAAAGGAATTCCTCAAGGGGATGATAGCAAAGGAGCAAAAATGAAGAGAATACTTAGAAAGAACGGACTAGGAACCAAGATACCAGAAGATCTCTTCCACCTTATCAAGAAGGCAGTATCAATTAGAAAACATTTGGAGAGGAATCGTAAGGACAAAGATACAAAGTTCAGACTTATTATGGTGGAGAGTAGAATCCACAGATTGGCCAGGTATTACAGACTGTCTGAAAGACTACCAGCAAATTGGAAGTACCAATCCGCTACTGCATCTGCTTTGATCTCATAACCTAATCTTGACTCACATTCACCAATTACCTTCATTATCATATTCTCGCAATTATATAGGGGTTTTGGGGTTTTGGGGTT
>CAMTOM010000221.1 GCA_947074125.1 uncultured Desulfovibrionaceae bacterium | reverse complement strand
CGAAGAGAAGCGTAAATCCCAGTTCGAGAATGAAGTTTGATTTCTTCATTTTCTACCAATTGAAATAAGAATTACAGTGAACAGCAAATCTTCAGTATAATTACTATCGAACTCCTTTTTGAATGCAAAGTAAATGAATTCCAAGTTGTTCAAAATAACTTCTTCACTTAAAGATAATCGCATTTTAAGTACTATAGAATCCTTACTCGTTCGTTGTTCCATCAAACTCAGTAAAAGAACCGCTCATAATAATTTCAATCCGGATATCTTGTAATTACTGAATAGTTCTTTCTGATGTTCTTTAATTTTATCATCAAACAAAAATTGCAATTCCATTATATTTTCAGCTATGGCAAAGAAGTTCGTATATGAGATTTCATTTTGATTCTTTTTGCAAGGTCCTTGAACGCATTCTATGAGTGTGATCAATGATAAGACAGCGTGTTTGTATGACATCTTCATTCGAATCTTCTTTGTTTCTGTTGTAATTTCTAAATTGTTCATATTGTCTTCCAATAAATTCTTCATTTCATCTATTAATACACTTAGGTATCTCACTATAATATTAAGGCGTGCACTGGCAATGGATCCGAAGGTGATTTTACTTGATGAACCAACATCGGCTTTGGATCCTGAGCTTGTAGGCGAAGTGCTGGCTGTTATCCGTGATCTTGCACGTGGTGGCATGACAATGATTATGGCAACACACCAGATGGAGTTTGCACGTGCTTTGGCAAACGAAATTTTGTTTATGGAGCGGGGTGTTATTATTGAGCGGGGGACGCCACAAGAGCTTCTTGCGCCTGGAGCAGGCACACGTACACAGGCCTTCTGTACCAGCTTGCTGGAGATGAAGGAAAAGGATGCGGAAGCTCCATGCTAGACACTGCTTTTTATCTGGAAGAAGTGCTGCCTGCGCTGAATAAAGGCTTACTGGTGTCTATAGCCCTTATTGTGCCAGCTTCCATCTTTGGTTTTATTGGGGGTGTACTGCTTGGTGTTGTGCGCGTGTTTGGGGCAAAGCCTTTGCGCGTTATAGGCGATGCGTACACGGCATTGCTGCGCGGTGTACCTCTCGCTGTGCAATTGATGATGGTGTATTATGCGCTCCCCAGTGTCGGCATCTACTTTTCCGCATATGGAGCGGCACTGACGAGTTTTATTTTATGCAGTGCGGCGTATCATTCAGAATATGTGCGCGGTGCCTTGCTTTCCATACGACAGGGACAAATACGTGCCGCTCAGGCATTGGGTTTCAGTCTCTTTCAGACCGTTGTGTGGATTGTGGTACCGCAAGCTGCCAGACGTGCCTTGCCGGGGTGCGGCAATGAGGTAATTTACCTCATAAAGTACAGTTCTCTTGCCTACCTGGTCACCTGTATGGAGCTGATGGGTGAAGGGAAGGTTGTTGCGTCGTTAACGTTCCGCTATATGGAAGTGTTTTTGGCGGTGGGTACGTATTATCTTTTGATGGTGACAGTCGCAACATGGATATTGAACAGTATCGAAAAACGATAACAGATTCCGGGTTTTGAAGCACGCTAAACTCTTTACAGGACGCATCTGTTTTCCTTTACCGTATTGGAGAGAATACGTATGAAACAGCTCTTGTTGCCCTTTGTCATGACAGACCATAACAAAGAGAGCATCTCTTCCCCACCGAAAAAAGAGACTGGCGTACAGCAGTCTTTACATAGTCCCTCCCCAGAGCCTTCCCTGCTTTCTGCTGTCCCGACAGAAACTTCGGTACAAACAAAACCTCTCCCCACATCTGCAGCGCTGAGGGCAGAAGATCCGCTGGCAGGGACATCATGGCTGAAAAATGTCCCCTATTTTGCACAGGGAAAGCATCTTGCTTTGCTTGAAAAAGTCGCACAGCGTCGCCGTTCACAGCAGCAGCCCATATATCCTGCACAGGAAAATTTGTTACGGGCATATCGTTGTACGCCTTTTGATGATGTTCGCGTCATTATATTGGGGCAGGATCCGTACCATGGGCCTGGTCAGGCACATGGCTTATGTTTTTCTGTGCCCAAAGGTATTCCTGCGCCGCGCTCATTGTGCAACATTTTTGGAGAGATTGTGCGAGATGTGTACAGTGGGGTGCGCCCTGATTTTTGGAAAGATGCCGGAGGAGACCTGACGCGCTGGGCACAACAGGGCGTGTTGCTGCTCAATGTTGTTGGCAGTGTGGATGCTGGTGCTGCAGGGAGTCATGCCAGTATGGGTTGGGAAGAACTGACGCGTGCCGCACTGACAGCTCTTGGGCAACGTCAGCATCCCATAGCAGTGCTTATGTGGGGAAACTGGGCACGCCAATTTGCGCCGCTCTTTGGCAACACTAGCAATGGGCACCTGCTCCTGTTTGCCGCTCATCCTTCTCCCTTATCTGCGAGTAAGGGCTTCTTCGGCTGTCAGCATTTTTCTCGTGTGAATGCCTGGCTGCAAGGTCGCGGAGAAAAAGAGATTGCCTGGTAGACGCGGCATTTGTATTCTGAATCTGGATGAGGTGTTTTTTATAAAGGTCGTGATTGGATAAGAGCCGGATGTGTTGTTATTTTGATATGTGTTCGTGTAAATAAGATGTAGCACAAACGAAGAGCGTATCTGTGGTAATGCAGGATACGCCTTTGTTTTTTTAGGAACAGCAGGAGAGTGCCTGTTTGCGCTGTGTTGTGGTGTATTGGAGTGCTTTTTTCAGGCAGCAGACAGTATATTCTTGCTGCATATATGTCATCCCTGTCCAGAGGGGGAGGCGCAAAAGGCGTTCGGAAAGTGTTTCGGTGTTTTTCAGGCTCCCGTGTACCCGTCCATAACGCCGTCCGGCAGGGGAGGAGTGGAGGGGGGTATAATGAAAAGCGGATTCTATTCTGTCCTGTCGCAATATTCGCATGATATTCTGGCGTATGGTATGTGAAGGCAGAATAATATAGTAGATATGCCCATTGTGCTGACAGTCTTCGGGAATGGAGGGGCGGCGTAAAAGTCCTGCCTGTTCCAGGGGGGCGAGAAGGCTGTGGTAGATATGCCATGCCTCAAGTCGTTTGTGTGTGATTGTTGCTGCGTCTTCAAGTTGTGCGAAAAGAAAAGCCGCAACAATTTCACTGGGCAGAAAAGAAGAACCTGCTTCCTGCCATGTATACCTGTCGGTTTCTCCTCGAAAAAAACGACTTCGATCTGTGCCTTTTTCACGAATGATTTCAGCGCGTGCGTGCATGCAGGGATTGTTAATACAAAGAGCGCCTCCTTCACCGGAGGTGATATTTTTTGTTTCATGAAAACTGAGTGTGCCCATATCGCCGAGAGTTCCCAGCGACTGTCCTTTATATGCAGCCATCATGCTCTGTGCGGCATCTTCAACAACGGCAAGATTATATTTGTGTGCAATATGCAGGATGCTGTCCATCGCACAGCTCACGCCTGCATAATGAACAGGAACAATTGCTTTGGTGCGTGGCGTGATGGCTGCTTCAAGAAGGCACTCATCCATATTCAGGGTGTCAGCACGAATATCAATAAATACAGGGATGCCACCACGCAAAACAAAGGCGTTTGCGGTTGAGGCAAAGGTGTATGAAGGCATAATGATTTCATCATTTGGGCGAATATCAAGAAGGAGTGCGCTGAGTTCCAGTGCGGCAGTACATGAGTGTGTGAGGAGGGATTTGCAGCAGTGCAGGTTTCTTTCAAGCCATGTATGGCATTTTTGCGTGAAACAACCATCACCGGAAAGTCTGCCTGTAGAGTAGATTTTTGCGATGTTGTATAACTCTTTTCCTGTGATTTTTGGAGATTGATATGGTATACTGTTGTTGTTCTTGCGATTGTT
>CAMTOM010000220.1 GCA_947074125.1 uncultured Desulfovibrionaceae bacterium | reverse complement strand
AAGGCAAGGCGTGGCAGTGAGGCGATGGGGCTTGAGGGCTATAGTCGCTCAGAATATATGCTGACTGACAGGAGTGAAATATTTGTGTTGGAATCGAAAACCATGGCCGGGAAGACCGAAGAAGATCGGGTGACACAGGGAGCTGCGGCAGTAGAGCTTTGTTTAGGAGACTTGCAGGAAAAGCTTATTGAGCTTGGTATAAAGAAGGTCGGAAGATAAAAGCTCATTATAAACGTAGGCATATTCAAGATATGTATCAGAAAAGGGAGTCTCGTGTGAATCGAGACTCCCTTTTGTATATACTATTCTCTGGTCAATCTTAGTATCTGTAATGTTCTGGCTTATAGGGGCCACTCACATTCACGCCAATGTATTCTGCCTGTTCCTGGCTCAACTGTGTCAGCTTGACGCCAAGAGGGGCAAGGTGGAGGCGGGCAACTTCTTCATCCAGTTCTTTGGGAAGGGTGTAGACTTTCTTTTCCAGAGTGGGATCTGTTGCCAGTTTGATCTGAGCCAGGGTCTGATTGGTAAAACTGTTGGACATCACAAAGCTGGGGTGTCCTGTTGCGCAACCAAGGTTGACCAGGCGTCCTTCCGCAAGCAAAATAATGCTGCGACCGGACTTGAGTGTCCATTTGTCTACCTGGGGTTTGATATTCAGGCGAATGATGCCTGGGGTTTCCTCAAGATAGGAAATGTCAATTTCATTATCAAAATGTCCGATATTGCAAACGATGGACTCATCTTTCATAGCTTCCATATGCGCGCCAGTAATAATCTTCATATTACCAGTGCAGGTGACAAAGATATCACCTTCTTTAACAGCCTCTTCCATGGTGGTGACTTCAAAGCCTTCCATGGCAGCCTGAAGGGCACAAATGGGATCTATTTCTGTGACAAGAACGCGAGCGCCATATGAGCGCATGGAGTGGGCGCAACCTTTCCCTACATCGCCATATCCGGCAATAACGGCGCACTTGCCTGCGATCATGACATCTGTGGCGCGCTTGATGCCATCTGCGAGTGATTCACGGCAGCCATACAGATTGTCAAATTTGGACTTGGTAACAGAGTCATTGACGTTAAATGCGGGGAAGAGGAGGGTACCTTCTTTTTCAAGCTGATAAAGACGGTGTACGCCTGTGGTGGTTTCTTCAGAAACTCCTTTGATGCGAGCCGCAACGGCACGCCAATGCCCTGGATTTTGCTTGTAGCGCAATGACAGTCTGTCCAGTATGCACTGAAATTCTTTATTGTCCGTGTGCTGTTGGAGCAGGGCAGGATTATGTTCTGCTTCAACACCCTTATGAATGAGCAGAGTTGCGTCGCCGCCATCGTCAACAATCAGGTCAGGACCTGTGCCATCGGGCCAGGTGAGGGCTTGTTCGGTGCACCACCAGTATTCTTCAAGAGTTTCGCCCTTCCATGCAAAAACTTTTGCATAGCCATAATCGGCGATGGCAGCGGCGGCGTGATCCTGAGTGGAAAAAATATTGCAGGAAGCCCAGCGGACATCTGCGCCCAGAGCATGCAATGTCTTGATGAGCATGGCTGTCTGAATGGTCATATGCAGAGAACCCATGACACGGAGACCTTTGAGAGGCTGTGAAGGGCCATATTTGCGTATGCTTTCCATGAGGCCTGGCATTTCTTTTTCTGCGAGCTGCATTTCTTTTTTGCCGAAATCTGCCAGTGACATGTCGGCAACTTTGTGGTCAAGCAAAAGATCAAGTTCCTGAGTCATGAGAGTCTCCATTTCAAGGTAAATAATATTGTCAGAAAAGGACAGTATCTGTCGTTTTTCAGATCTCACTGTCGTTATTGTGAGGCAGTATGGATATGTGCTTAGGGAGGCGAGGTGCCAGAGGGCTTGCGTGCAGCAACCATAAGCAGAGTCAGGTCGCGGGAGATGGGAAAACGCTGGATGCTTTCTGGCTGAAATCCTGCTGTGCACAGCATTCCTTCCAGATTTTCCGCTGTAAAACCGAGCCAGCGGTCTCCGTATTCCTGCCGCATGGAGTCCTGATCATGTTTTTCAAAATCGCTGATAAGAACAAGACCATTAGGGCGGAGAATACGATGTATCTCTGGCAGAGCCGAAGCGGGAGTTGAAAGATGGTGCAAAACAAGATTCATACAGGCAAAATCCGCTTCCCCGTCACAGAGTGGCAGGTGATCCAGTTCGCCAATGCGCAGGGATACAGTATTGTCCCGTATCTGTTCTGCGCGAAAACGGCGTTTGCAAAGCTCCAGCATGCGGGGTGAACCATCCACGCCAATAACTGTCGCGACATGTGTGAGCAGGTGTTCCAGAACAGCGCCTGTGCCACAGCCAAGGTCAACAGCAACACGGCACTTGTCTGGTAGTGAAAGGCAGATATGTCGGGCAAGGTCAAAGTCGCCAAGAACAGCCTGACTCAGCGCATCCCAATCGTCGGCAATGGCATTAAAAAATTGGCGTGTTTTACGGGCTCGTTCTTCAATGCAGCGGGCAGCCATATCCAGATCCGCGCGCATCTGGGCATCTTCTTTGAGAAAAGGGCGTATGCTTTGAAGAAAATTGTTGTCCTCTCCCTGCTCAGGGGCAGTATAAAAAACCCAAAGCCCATCGCGGCGCGAATGCAACAGTCCCGCTTCGGACAGTATTTTGAGATGACGCGAAACACGAGACTGCCCCATGCGCAAAATAGCCACGATTTCATTGACCGAAAGCTCATAATGCATGAGAATATGCAAGAGGCGCAAACGTGTTTCGTCTGAAAGGGCTTTAAAGTAGTGGAGTGCCTGTGCCATGGGTCTCTGTGCTGTAAAGAGTGTCAGAAATAAGGGATGTGCGCATTAAATCAAGATAACTTGATATATGTATCAGCATATCTGGATACAGTCAAGTTGTTCCTTCTGGGAGAGTTATTATCTTGTATTGTTATACTTGTGTTTTGGGTGTCATGACAAGGAGGCAGGCCGGTGAGTAAGGATCGTTTTTATGCTCGTCGTGAGCTTGGAGCGGTTTTTCGTGAGGCGGAGAATACGCCTTGTGCTGGGAATATTGCGGTGGAGTGGCTGTCGCAATTGGGGCGTCCTGAGCATGTGCGCTTGATGCGTTTGTGGGAGAACTGGCAGATGGTGATGGGGGAGGATTTGAGTGATCTGGCATGTCCTTTGGGGCATAGCGAAGGGGTGTTATTGGTGGGCGCTGAGGATGCGATGAGTATGCAGGAGTTACATTATTATTCTGATGAGATGCTGGAGCGCGCCAATGCATTTATGGATGCTGTTTTTTTTACAGAAGTGCGTATACGATTGATTTTGGGAAGAAAGTCTTTGGATGCGGTAAGGCCTGCGAGTCTTGTTGGGTCTGCGCCGGAAGTGGCGCTTCCATGTGCAACAGGGAAGTATTTGAAAAAAATGAATCTTTCATCTTCGCTAGGCCGCTGTTACGAAAAATTTTCTCAAAATGCTTTGAAATATAAAGATAAAAGCTGAGAGGCTTACTGAAGAGGAGGCTTTAGCGGAATATCTTTCTTTGATCCTATTGTTTTTATATGTATTTTTTAAAAAAAGTATGACATTAACGCAATATTAACTGAGTTTGTCGTTGACTCTCTCCAGCACAATTGCTATGTTTTCTCGCAGGTTAGTTACAATACGCCAGCGTGTCGTGATGGCCTTTTTGTGTCGGGAAAAGAAGTGTACCATTGCTGTCTGGGCTGGCGGAACGATCTGTCGGCTGCCAGCGCACAAAGAACTTGCGAGGATTGCTGTATCAGGCATCAGCTGTGCAGACACACACTTGACACGCGTCTCGGTCCTTCCGATTCGCCTTGGCTGCATCGTATATCTTGT
>CAMTOM010000219.1 GCA_947074125.1 uncultured Desulfovibrionaceae bacterium | reverse complement strand
AGGCCAAATTCCCCAAAAAATCCCGACAGAAACTGAAAAAGCACCATTCCCAATATCGAACGAAAAAAAGCAACCCAGAGCCCCTGACGCAAAATATGTGCTGTACCCTTGATATCCCTGCCACCAACAAGGTGCGCTGTCATAGGCGCAAGAGGAAGAATACAACCCACCGCAAAAAGAGAAATCGGTGCCCATACAGATGAGGCCACAGCCACCGCTGCCAGATCCAGCGCACTCGCCTGTCCTGTCATGACTGTATCAACAAAACCCATACCCATCTGACAACTCTGCGCGATCAGTATAGGCCATCCCAAACGTACTTGCGAGCGCATCTCTTTCAGGGAAAAAATCTGTCCGCGCTCGCTGTTATTCATACTACACATATACCACTCTATATCATATCAAAAGAAACACACTATTACCATTACAAAAGCGTCCACACACATTACTTATCTAGTCAAGAAACAATCCTTCCTGCGGCAACACCTTCCCCTTTTGAGCAGCAGTACGCGCCACCATCAGTTCAATCGCAGCACGCCCCTGCTCTCCCAAATCAAGACTGTAGTCTGTAACAAATGTTTCAATGTGTGAGGCAATGACCTTTGTGTCCATTTCCTGTGCATGCTCACGTACAAAAGCGTCGGAAGCTTCAGGATGACTTCTGGCATATGCAAGACTCGCACGGATCGCATCTTGAATCTGCCTTGCTTTTTCACGCGCAATGTCTCTTCGCACAGCAATCACTCCCAAAGGCAAAGGGGTATGGAATGTATCCTCCCACCAGCGCCCCAGATCAAGAAGACAGACAAGACCATGTTCTGCATAAGTGAAACGTCCCTCATGAATAATCACACCACACGCTCTTTCATGACGCTCCAGCGCAGGCATAATTTCACTAAAAAGCAGTTCCTGCCGGTCAGAGCTGAAGCCTCCATGAATATCCAGCAAGAGATTTGCTGTTGTCATACGACCAGGAATAAAGAGGGGCATATCTTTCCAGCGCTCTTCTGGCATATCTTCCCGTGCCACAACCAGGGGGCCACATCCCCACCCAAGAGCACCACCAGAAGAAAGAAGAACATACGTATCCATAATATAGGGCACAACCCCAACCGAAATTTTACTGACTTCCAATTCACCTCGAAGCGCCAGGGAATTCAATTCTTCCACATCCGCCATATGCACATTGAGAGCTTCTTCAAGAGGCACCAAAGCGGATAGGAGCGCATGAAAAATAAACGTATCATTAGGACAGGGAGAAATCCCCAAACGCATTGTCATATATTCCCTTCCTCATTTTTTACAGGTTAATGACAGACAAAAGGCACCCTTCTCTGCCAGAAGTGGCACAAGCACAATCAGGACAGATCGCTATCGCACCTTCAAGGCACAGAGCAATAAACCATATCAAAAAAGATAACAAAAGGTTTTTATATTCCTCTCAAGCTTGCGAAAACGGGGTAAAAACTGTACTGAGAACAGCAAAGCTTTTTGCTTGAACATTCCCCCTCTCAGTTCTACACTCAACAACGCTGTTAGAGTGTGCAGCAAAATATGCTTTCCTTTAATTGACGCTCTGCCCAGAAATATTTCCATTATCGCACGGGAAACAACATGCTTAACGCCGCATTTTATGATTCGCTTGGTCTTGGCTCAATCTTCACGAAAGTCATGAGCGGAAAGCGACTCTCACCAGAAGACGGTCTTGCCCTTTTCGAATGTCCGGACATTACGGCTATTGGAGCCCTTGCACACCATGCGCGTGCACGCTTGCATGGCGAAAGAACATTCTATGTTGTCAATCGTCATATCAATTACACCAATGTCTGCGTCAATGGCTGTGTCTTTTGTGCCTTCCGCCGAGATGCCGATGAGCAAGCTGGCGCCTTCAGACTCTCTAAAGAAGACATTCTTGCCAAAATCATTGATGCGCAGGAATCAGCCCCGCAACTTGATGAACTGCATATCGTGGGAGGCTGCCACCCCAAACTGCCATTGAGCTGGTTTGAAGACCTGTTTCATGCTGTAAAACAAGCATTGCCCACAACTCCTATTAAAGCCTTTACCGCAGTCGAAATAGCTCATTTTGCCGCCCTTGCAGGTATTTCCACCTTTGAAACCCTTGTTCGCCTGTAAAAAGCCGGACTTATTATGATGCCTGGCGGCGGCGCAGAAATATTTGATACTGAAATCCGCTCACGCATATGCCCTCACAAAGCTGACGCCGATACCTGGCTACAGGTTCATGCCGAAGCCCACTCACTTGGCATACGAACAAACTGCACCATGCTCTTTGGTCACCTGGAAAGCTACCACCACCGCATTGACCATCTTTGCAAACTTCGCGAACAGCAGGATAAAAGCGGTGGCTTCACATGCTTTATTCCACTTCCCTTCCTGACTGAAAACTCTCTTCTCAAACTCCCTGAGGAAAGCGCAGGCCCTCAAAATGGTCTGGACAAACTTCGCACCGTGGCAGTATCGCGCCTCATGCTGGACAATATTCCCCATATCAAAGCCTATTGGGTCATGCTTGGCACAAAGCTCGCTCAGACAGCGCTCTACTATGGAGCCAATGATCTTGATGGCACCATTGTTGAAGAAAAGATTGGGCATATGGCAGGAGCAGTTTCCGCGCAGTCAATGACCATTCCAGAACTGGAATCCATGATACGGGAATCTGGCTTCAAACCCGTACGACGTACCGCTACCTTTGAATCCTTTTCACAGGAGAATGGCCTCTCATGAGCACCCTCTTTGCACCGGCACACTCCCCCTTTGACACGTCGACGCCACAGCTAAAGAATGCCCTTGAGGCTGCTGCCTCTGGCAAACGCCTTGACCGCGCACAGGCAGAAACGCTTTACTATCAGGCAGATCTTCATACCCTTGCCCAGCTCGCCCATACTGCCCGCCTGCGTTTGCATCCAGAACCTATTGTTACCTATGTTGGCGACCGCAATATCAATTATTCCAATATCTGTTCCTGCGCCTGCCGCTTCTGTGCCTTTTTTCGCGCTCCAGGCAGTGATGAAGGCTATCTCATCTCACGTGAAGAAATGGCAGACAAGATTAAAGAAACACTTCGCCTTGGCGGTACACAAGTTCTTCTTCAGGGAGGGCATCATCCAGACCTGCCCTTCTCGTGGTATGAAGAGCTACTCACCTGGATGCGCGAACAATGGCCTACCCTGCATATCCATGCCTTTTCTCCACCAGAAATTTTTTACTGGTCTGAAATCTACAATATGCCTGTCCCTCAAGTACTTGAGCGCCTTATTCAGGCAGGACTTCATTCAATACCTGGTGGTGGTGCAGAAATTCTCCACAATGACGTACGAACCCAGGTTTCTCCTAACAAATGCTCTGCCGATCAATGGCTCATGGTTATGGAAGAAGCACACAAGCTGGGCTTGCGTACAACAGCTACCATGATGTTCGGTCACGAAGAAAAAGCCGAGCACAGACTGGATCACCTGTTTGCCCTGCGCGCACTCCAGGACAGGACAGGAGGATTTACCGCCTTTATTCCCTGGACATTCCAGCCAGCGCATACCAACATTCATGTTATTCCCCAGCCAGCACCAACCTATCTGCGCCTTCTTGCGCTTTCGCGCCTGGTACTCGACAATATCTCCAACCTGCAATCTTCATGGGTAACCATGGGACCAGAAGTGGCACAACTGGCGCTTTTCTATGGCGCAAATGACTATGGCTCTCTTATGATTGAAGAAAATGTCGTTGCTGCCGCAGGGGTATCCTATCATCTCTCACGTAAGGAAATTCACCATATTATCAGCGCTGCGGGCTTCACACCAGTACAGCGCACTATGGACTACATTCCCGTTA
>CAMTOM010000218.1 GCA_947074125.1 uncultured Desulfovibrionaceae bacterium | reverse complement strand
AACAAGATAAAAAAACAGAAGACTTATTCAAACAGACGACAAAGCGGGCACACTAGGCGTAACTTGTTAATTGTTTTTCTGTTTCTTTTTGCTCGTCCGGTACAGGCGGCCACAGTACCGGACATGCCTGCTTTCCGAAATGCCGTCATGGCAGCGCCTCAAAACGGCTGGGACAGCCTGAAAATTTCATTTCCTGCAAATAAAAAGGAATGCGAACGCGCCTACGGGAAAGACCAGTGGCAAAATGGCTGTTCTGCCTCTTTAGGAGAAACTGACACCATCGCCAATGTGAGTATCACACCTCCACTTAAGGGAGAATGGCGCTGGCAAAACAGCACGACGCTGCAATTTTCACCTAAAGAAGAACTTACCCCAAATCAAAAGTATACCATCAGCCTCAAAAACCTTCCTCTTCAAAAGCGTATCGTTCTTGATCGTAAAAGCATTGCCTTCGTTGCCCCCCCTTTCACTGTGTTCCCCCCTTCCTTTAGCTTCTGGACAGATCCTTCCGCAGAAAAAAAACATGTTATCTCTGCCTCTTTTGGTTTTAACTATTCTGTAGCAAAAAACGACAGACCTACATTTTCCCTCACGCCACAAGTGCAAAACAATGAGCTACAGCTTGGCCCGGTAACAACCGTATGGGAGCAAACCTCTCTTGGTGATATGAGCCATAGAGTAAGTCTCTCAGCTCCAGTACTCCAGCTTGCTCCAGAAATGAGCAGAGTCACACTCAATATTTTTGGCATTGATGCTTACTGGAAAAACGATAAGGAACGCGCCTTACTCACACATAACCGTACAGGCTCTGTATCCTATTCAACATCATTCGCCGGTCAAAGCACTGTTTTCAAAATAGAAAGCCTGAAGCTCGTGACAGCAGAAACCAATACTCTGGGTCAGGAATACCGTTTGCAGCTCAATACCTCGCTGCACGTCCGCCCCCAAGAGGCACTAAAAGTCATCAAAGTCGTACAGTTGCCTCGCTATAACACCCAGGAAGCCACAAAAGCATATGACTGGAAAATGGCGCCTCCCCCTTCTGCTGACGTACTTGAGAAGGGAAAAAGTTTGAAGCTTGACCCCCTTCATGCAGATGATGCAGCTACCAGCAAACTGGAATTCCGTTTTAATGCTGATGAAGACAGCTATATTTTCGTCCATATTGCTCCAAACTTTACCGCTGTTTCAGGGGCTGCGCTCAATAAACCCTGGTCAGAGGTTCTTCATGCAGGCTCTTTTGCGCCTCAATTACGTTTTTTGCAACCTGGTAATGTTCTCCCTTTACGTGGTTCACGCAAACTTGAACTGCAAAGCACAGGACTGACAAAAATCCAATGGAAAGCCTATCATGTACGCGAACCATTCCTTGCCCTGCTGAGCAGTCTTAATTCCGGCGAGTGGTACTATGATGAACGTACTGATGAGTACAAAGCCTCAAGCACCTTTGAAGCTCCCTTATTCGGATCTCCTGTAACGTATGATCAGATAAGCGCTGTTGAAGAAGGTACTCTCCCACTGGCTCCCGCAGCCAGTACAGAACCTCAGTTCGCAACCCTTGACCTGACCCCGCTGTTGCAGGACAAGAAAGATAAAACGCAACGCGGTCTCATGGAAATCCACCTCACTGGCTATAATGACAAGGATGAGACTGTCGCAACAGTACGCCGCTTCATACTCGCAACAGATATAGGCATGATCGCCAAAAAAACCTCTACCGGTTCATGGGAAGTCTTCATAAACTCTCTGAGTGGCGGCACACCGAGTAAAAATGTTCTCGTGCGCGCACTGGCAGCCAATGGCCTTCCCATCGCACAGGCACAGACTGACGCAGAAGGACGGGCAAGCCTCCCCGACCTGCGTACCTTCACAAAAGAAAAAGCCCCTGTAGCTATTGTTGCTTCCAAGGAATCCAGTGATATTTCCGGACTCGATATTGCCTGGATGCCTCTCAATGACAATAGCCTTGTCAGCACTGACAACTCTTTCAGAACCACAGGACGCCAGAGCATGCCTGACGGCATCAATGCCTATCCCTTCAGCCAAAGGGGCATTTTCCGCCCCGGAGAACGCCTGTTCTTTGGCTGTCTTCTCCGGCGTACCGACTGGGTACCCCTGCCTCCCGAAACTCCTTTTGATGCGATTCTGACCAATCCTCAAGGTACCACCGTTATGGAGCGAACCTTCACCATCGGTGCAGATGGGCTCGCTTCCATTGACTGGCAGTCTTCAGAAACCTCATACACGGGCACATATACTTTAGACATCAGACTTCCTGACAAAAATAAAAATGGCGCTATGTTGGGCAGTACCACCGTACGCATTGAAGAATTTCAGCCAGATACAATGAATCTTAAAGCGAATATCTCCCCAGCATCTCCCAAAGGCTGGATCAGACTCACGCCAGACACCGCACTCAATGTTGATGTCAAACTGGCCAATCTGTACGGAGCTCCCGCAGTCAATAGAAAGATCCGCTCTTCTTTTACTATTGCGCCTCCATCGCTCCTGTTTAAAGGCTACGAAGACTATAGCTTCACAGCTCCCACCGAACAGGTAAAAACCATCGAACAGCAACTCCCAGAACTGACAACGAGTAAGGAAGGAACGGTTTCCATTCCTCTTTCTCTTGCTTCAGTTCCTTCACAGACCATGCAATGTTCTGTCGATATTGAAGGCTTCGAGGCAGATGGTGGACGTGCGGTTTCTTACCGGACGGGTGTCCTCCTTTCTCCCGCAGAGTATATGGTTGGCTATCGTCCTGCAGGAGCATTAAACGCCCTGCACTTTATTCCCCAGGGCAGTCCCGCTGCAATCGAGTTCGTCAATCTGGACTCCGACCTGAAACGTACAAACAGCGGTCCACTCACGTTTACTGTGACACAACGCCGCTATGTTACCAATCTGATCAGTGGTCCGAACAACAGCTACCGTTATGCCGAAGTTCCTGTTGCCATCGGCAAGACAGAAACAACATACAGTATCAATGACCAGACAGGTTTGCGCTGGGATGTTCCCACAGCACAACCCGGAGATTACCTCCTGACAGTCTCCAATGCCGCAAAGGATGAACTGGTAAAAATTCCCTTTACGATTGCAGGCAACGCACTCAGTGCCAGTGATACTCTCATCCCAGGTAATATGCGCCTTCGTCTTGACAAGGCATCGTATGCTGCCGGAGAGAATATCAATATCTTCCTTTCCACCCCTTATGAAGGAAGTGGTCTTATCACAATCGAGCGTGACAATGTGCTCATGCACAAATGGTTCACAGCAAAAGCTGGTGACAGCGTACACTCCATAGCCATTCCCAAGGACTTTGAAGGACGCGGTTTTGTCAATATTGCCTTTGTGCGCTCACTGTCATCAATGGATATTTACACCGCGCCCTATGCCAATGTTCTTGCCTCTTTCAGCGCCAATATCAGTCAGCGTGATATGAGCATGAAACTGGAAGCTCCCAAGCATATTCTGCCTGGTGAAACACTTGCCGTAAAAGTAACAGCAAAAGAAAAAGGAAAAGCTCTGATTTTTGCTGTCGATGAAGGCATTTTGCAACTAACAAAGTTCAAAACGCCATCCCCAGTATATTATCTTCTGGAAAATAGAGCTCTTTCGGTAGAAAGCAGACAGATTTTCAGCAGACTTATGCCAGATGGTGCCGCATTCAAAAAGCGTATCGCAGCTTTTGGCGGTGGCATGGGTATGGATATTGACGGACGCCTTCTGAATCCTTTCAAGCGCAAAGGTGAGCCTCCTCTCAGTTTCTGGTCAGCCCTTGTGGATATTGACCCGCAAGGAACATCTGTAGAGATCCCCATCCCCAGCTACTATAATGGACGCTTGCGCCTCATGGC
>CAMTOM010000217.1 GCA_947074125.1 uncultured Desulfovibrionaceae bacterium | reverse complement strand
GGGAATTGAATCCCCTGCACCCCCAATAGGGCAGTACTCTGCTACGCAGATACTGCCTGTGTTTATGCTCTTTTTCGTCTGTGTATGCTATTCTTTGGAGGTTATGTTATTCTTCGTCTGTGTCTTCCATAGCATCTGTTTCTTGAGAGTCATCTGTTGTATGAGATGCTTCGGAAAGAGATTGCGTCGTGTCTGCTGCCGGTACATGTTCAGAGTCGGAAAGCTCCTCATGAATGTCATCATCCTGAGGAATGCTCTGTCCGCCTTCATCCACACGGTCAAAACCAACAACCTTGGCTCCCTCATCCAAACGAACCAGCATGACACCCATTGTGGCACGTCCCTTACTGCCCACCTCGCCCACACTGATACGCACCAGCTTGTTTGTGGAAGTCAGCAATACCAGGTCATCAATATCACGCACAGGCATGGAACCAACCACAGAACCCGTCTTGGGCGTCACCTTGAAATTGATAATGCCCTTGCCACCACGAGACTGCAAACGATACAGATCCACGCGAGTACGCTTGCCAAAACCATTTGCCGAAACGGACATGATTTCTGTGGACTGATCCTCAGCCTTCAAAATAACACAGGCAACCACATGATCCTGACGGCGCAAGGCAATGCCCTTTACCCCAGTGGCGCCACGTCCCATAGGACGGACATCCCGACACGAGAAACGAATGGCAATACCATCCGTTGTAGCCAGCACAATATGGCTTGTTTCGCGAACAGGACGTACCACCACAAGCTCATCATCTTCACGCAAGCCCACAGCAATGAGTCCCGTACGGCGACAGCGCGCATACAGTGATGCCGATGAACGCTTCACCATACCCCGCCGTGTCACAAAGAGGAAATACTTGTCTTCGGCAAATTCCCTCACCGTCAATACCGTTGCGATACGCTCATCCTCTTCCAGAGGCAGCAGATTGTTAATATGAGCGCCCTTTGCAGTACGGCTGCCCTCAGGTATCTGGTGTACCTTGGTCTGGTGCATACGCCCTTTATTGGTAAAGAGCAGCAGATATTGATGGTTCGTGGTCGTGAGAAATTCCTGAATATAGTCATCCTCAGAGGTATGTACGGCAGCAATTCCCTTACCACCACGACGCTGTTGCTGGTAATTGTCCAGCGTCGTGCGCTTCATGTAGCCACGACGTGAAAGGGTAATAACCACTTCCTCATCGGGAATGAGATCTTCGATTTCAATACCATTGAGCATATCACGCAAAATCTCTGTACGGCGTTCTGTGGCATAGGTATCTTTTATTTCCACAATTTCCTTGCGCAATTCGCTACGCAGAATTTCTGCATTTTCCAGAATGGATTTGAAAAATTCTATCTTTTGCAGCAATTCCTGATATTCCGCCATCAGCTCATCACGCTGCAAGCCTGTCAGACGTTGCAGGCGCATTTCCAAAATGGCCTTTGCCTGTATTTCAGTCAGCGTAAAGCGTTCTATCAGGCGAGCCTTTGCTTCATCAGGTGTGGCAGAAGAACGGATCAGAGCAACTATTTCATCAATATTGTCAATGGCAATGCGCAAACCTTCAAGAATATGCGCCCTGGCCTCTGCTTTTTGCAAATCATAGCGGGTACGGCGAATAACCACCTCGCGGCGATGATCCACAAAACAGGTAAGCGCACTCTTGAGATTCAAAAGCTGCGGACGGTTGTCCACAACAGCAAGCATATTGATACCAAAAGACGTTTCCAGAGGCGTGAACTTGTACAGACTGTTGATGACAATATCAGGGATAATCCCACGCTTCAGATCAACAACAATACGGATGCCCTTCCGGTCAGATTCATCACGCAGATCAGAAACACCATCAATCTTGTGCTCATTGACCAGCACAGCTATTTTTTCCACAAGGCTGGATTTGTTCAGACCATAGGGAATTTCGCGAATAACGATCGACTGCGCTCCTTTTGAACGCTCTTCGACCTCAACACGACCGCGCACTTTTACCGTACCGCGTCCTGTATGATACGCATCATACAATCCCTGACCGGCATAGACAAAGCCGCGTGTGGGGAAGTCAGGCCCTTTGACAAATTCCATCAGATCATCAATGGAGCACTGGGGATTGTCCAGCAAATGGACAAGCGCTTCGCACAATTCTCCCAGATTATGTGGCGGAATATTCGTGGCCATACCAACAGCAATACCGGAAGAACCATTCAAAAGCAGGTTCGGTACTCTCGTTGGCAGAACGGAAGGTTCCTGAAGCGTATTGTCGTAGTTGGGACGAAAATCGACAGTTTCTTTCTCTATATCTGACAGAAACTCCGAAGCCAGACGCGACATACGTACTTCTGTATAACGCATGGCCGCTGCCGCATCCCCGTCAATGGAACCAAAGTTGCCCTGCCCGTCTACAAGAGGATCGCGCATGGAAAATTCCTGCGCAAGACGCACCAAGGCGTCATACACAGCCGAATCCCCATGAGGGTGATACTTACCGATAACATCACCCACAACACGCGCTGATTTCTTGTGCGCTCTGTTATAGGTATTTGAAAGCTCATGCTGCGCAAACATAATGCGCCGATGTACGGGTTTCAAGCCATCACGGGCATCAGGAATAGCGCGCCCGATAATAACCGAAAGCGAATATTCCAAATATGATTTGCGCAGTTCTTTTTCAATGCTGATTTGCTGCTGTTCGGACACATCTGCCTCACAGAAATAAAAAAGGTTTTTGGTCTGCTGCCGTAAACGACAGTTATTGAAACTTCCTGATACTGACTGGGGACAACAATCCCGCAATCACATAACAAATCTATATATCAAGATCCTGAACATTCAGAGCATTACGCTCAATAAATTCACGGCGTGGCTCTACACGGTCACCCATAAGATCACTGAAAGCCTCATTGGCCTTTTCAGCATCGTCTATGGAAACCTGAAGCAATGTTCTGTTTTCAGGATTCATGGTCGTTACCCAAAGCTGCTCAGGATTCATTTCACCAAGACCCTTGTAACGCTGAATACTGATACCCTTGCGCGCTTCATCCAGTGTGATCTGCATCAGACCGGAAAGAGAGTCGGCAAAACCTATCTTTTCTCCTTTTCGCTCCAGTATAAAGTCCATACCGCCACATTGTGTGCGGAGGTCATCATACATCTTCCAGGTATTCCTATACAGACGGGAAGCAAAAAATTCCATGGGACGCCGCGTAATGTGACTGCCCCGACTTTCAAAAACCACGAAAGGACGCTCTTCACCATCACTACCGATAATGCGTTCTATGCTGAATGTATAGCCATTGTCATCCAGCCATTTTTTCAGTTCCGGCACACTCTCACTGAAGGTGTCTCCTTCAATGAGTTTGTTATGGCGGATAAGCGCCAGAAAAAGCTCACGTGGCAATCCGCTTATTTCAGCATCAGTAAAACGCATTTCAAGTTTTTCTACCTGACGCATCAGCGAAATAAGTTTGCTACTGGAAAATTGTTCGCCGTTCTTGGCAATAATGACAACATCCTCGCTCACTTTTTTAAGCAGGTAGTCGTTCAGCTCGCTGTCATCCTTGATAAACTTTTCCATGCGGGAATTGTGTACACGGTACAAAGGTGGCTGGGCAATATAAATATGACCGCGCCGAATCATTTCCTCATACTGACGATAGAAGAAGGTCAGCAAGAGTGTACGGATATGAGCGCCATCCACATCAGCATCTGTCATGATAACAACTTTGTGTTATCGAAGCTTTTCCACATCTGTGTCTTCCTGACCTATGCCTGACCCCATGTCTGAGATTAAGGCTCTGACTTCTCTATTTGCAATCATTTTCTCAAAACGGGTACGTTCTGTGTTCAGAATGTTTATGCGCAGTGTTATGATAGCCTTGTTCTTTATATTTATCCTCCGTTTTGCGGAGTCACC
>CAMTOM010000216.1 GCA_947074125.1 uncultured Desulfovibrionaceae bacterium | reverse complement strand
AGGAGCAGGAGCCCTTTCTGACAAAAGGAAGACTATTAATGATGTTGAGAAGGAAATACTGCGTGCTTTTCTGCGACTCCATAAACTTCTCGACAGACCAGACAACAGCCCCATTCGGGCTCCAATCATTATCCGCGAAATCCATTATCGCTTGCTTATTGGAGCACAAGGAGGTCTGCTACGCGCTTTCAATACTTCAGGAACCAAAAGCCATCAGATCGCAAAAGCCATCACGTGGCTGCGAAAGAACTACCGTGAACCACTACAGGTGAAAGAGCTGGCTCGAAAAGTACATATGGCCACATCCACTTTTCACAGACAGTTCAAAGAGACTACAACAATCAGTCCATTGCAGTTTCATAAACGTCTGCGCCTGTACGAAGCCAGAAGGCTGATGCTTGCGGAAAATGAAGACGCCACGCGCGCGGGACTGGCTGTGGGCTATGAAAGCCCAACACAATTTAATCGGGAGTACAAACGCCATTTTGGCGAGCCTCCATTACGCGACATCCGAAGGCTGCGTTCCTGAAAAATCGCAGAAGTAATATCTTTATCTTACTGAAAGGAAGCTTTTTAAAGAGGAACACAAGCACCACAGCTCCTTCTCTAGAAAGGGAAGTCCATAGCCACTGTGCAAAGACAATCTTCCACCGGATGCAAAGAGCACCCGTAAACATCTTTCATTAAAGAATTACTTGAAGAAAGAGATTATCCCCCTCCCAGCAACAACGAGATTTCCCAGAGATTACTGTATACGTACACCAAGGATATGCTGCAAAGATTTCGAAAAGTAAGGATCATTGGGCAATACATCCCCCCAACGCTTACACATATAGCGAACGTCTTCTGGGAAATCTCTCCCGAAACAAGCCTCTTCTGTAGAAGATAATGTCGCAAACGGCACGTAGTAATGCCTATATCCCTTTTCAGAGAGCTTCAGGCATAAATCCACATCATGATACTTCCCCTTCAGATCAGATGTCATACCACCAACACTCACAAAAATTTTTTGAGGAAGCAGCATACAGTCCCCTGTTACCGCAGAAACTCTATGTGCGACCTGAAGTCCGCCGCGATACCCTGGGGCATTTTTCTCCAAACCGCTCCAGGGAGCCCCCGCAACACCACCATAGCCCAATGCAAGCCCCGCGTGATAAACCGTTCCATTGCCATGGAGCAGCCTGGCACCTACAGCACCCGTCTGAGGTCTGACCGCATACTCCATCATCCGCAACAGCCAGTCGGCATGAAGCACAGTAATATGCCCGCCACAAAGGAAAAGGTACTCCCCTGACGCCTGCTCAGCCGCAGTGTTAATAAAGGAAGCATATGTTTCAGAAGATGTCGCATCCAGTAAGCGAACAGAAGCATGGGACGCATATTTGCCATAAAAATGCCTGGAATCAATAGTAGAAGATGATTCAGGCAGTATCACTTCCAAAGCAGGATAGTCTGTTTGCTCAAGTATTCCCGAGAGAGAGAGACGCACTGCTGTAGCATCATCATGAGGAAACAACACACAGCTCACACGGGGAACAGGAGAAGGTAGCGGATAATGAATCTGTGCCAGACCACTGCTTCCCGTCACACGAATGTCGGTATTTTTGCTGCTTACATATTCACTTACAGCACGTAAACGCACAACCTCACACTCTTCAAGCGCTCCATCAGTATAGCTCCCCGAAGAGGAAAACTGTCGCCAGTGGTACAAAATCTGTGGGATATGATAGATCTGATCAGAAGTAGCGTGCGCCACACAACGCAAAAGCAGATCGTAATCCTGGCTCCCCTCAGTCCCCAGACGAAATCCTCCAATGCGATGCAATAAGGACGTTCTGTAAACACCAAGATGGCTCACATAATTCAGAGCACACAGCAGATCTTCATCCCAGTCTGGTTTGAAATACGGGTCATATCGCTCTCCTGTTTCTGACAGCTTGTCTTCATCAGAATACAACACATGGGCATCAGGATGTTCCCGTATCGCACAGGCAACACGATACAGCGCGTGCGCCGGCAAAACATCGTCATGATCCAGCAATGCTGTGAATTCTCCACTCACAAGCGTCAGAGCCGTATTGGAGGCGGCACAGATATGTCCATTTTCCTCACGAAAAACAACCCGTATCCGCGCATCCTTGTTCATATATTCCGTAAGAATTTCACGTATATGCGCTTTTGTTGAAGCGTCATCGGCAATACAAAGTTCCCAATCCGGATACCATTGGGCAAGCACAGATTCCAAAGTCTCACGTAAAATATGCTCTTCAGTATTATATACTGGCATAAGCACCGAGATGAGAGGACGGAAATCCCACGCGCCAATCTCCTCCTGCGCTGTCAGAAAATCTTCAGATGCTGGACTGTCATGAGCAGCAATCCATGCCCTATATTGTTCCAAAGGCACACGATATTCCCCTTCTGGCGAAAGCCCCTTACCATAAGGTTTTTCTTCACCACAAAGCGCATGTGCCACAGCAGCAACAAGACTTCCTTTCCGACGAACAGACATAGCCCCTTTGAGCAGCGAACTCCCCAAACCCTCATAAGAAGTGCTGCACATCATTGACTGAAACGAGCTATACAAGCGCCCCTTGCTCAAACAAATACCCAATCCGTCCCGACACAGCATGGCAGGTAACGCCAGAATAAGGGTCATTCCTTTGGCAATAGCACCATATGAACGAGGAGCTGCCACACGACGCAAGTACTTTTTGCATGATTGACGCAAAGAAGCTGGCGCCTGCCTGTGAAAAGGGATTTTCTGAAAAGACATCTGCCGCAAAAGACTAGCCTCTGATACGTCCGTAGCTGTCTTCCAAACGCACAATATCATCTTCTCCAAGATAGCTGCCCGTCTGGATTTCAATCAGCGTCAGAGGCAAAATGCCAGGATTTTTCAAGCGATGCACCTCACCAAGTGGAATATAAACCGACTCGTTTTCAACAAGGGTTATGATTTTTTCTCCCACACACACTTCCGCAGTTCCGCCCACAACGACCCAGTGTTCTGATCGGTGATAATGCTTCTGTAAGGAAAGCTCGGCACCAGGGTTGACAACAATGCGCTTCACCTGAAAACGTTCTCCGCTCGCAAGCCCTTCATATGAACCCCAAGGACGGTATACCAGAGGATGCAGTTCGAACTCCGCCCGTTTTTCCTTCTTCAGGCGTGTTACAATCTCTTTAACATTCTGAAGATGGTCACGCCGTGCAACCAGTACCGCATCCGATGTTTCCACCACAGCGATATTTTCAAGTCCCAGCGTCGCAAGGAGACGATGGGTACTGTGCAGGTAACAGCCCGAACTCTCTTCCTGCAACACATCGCCGAGAATAACATTGTTATCAGTATCTTTGGGCATTGTCTGATAAAAAGCTTCCCAGGTGCCCAGATCATTCCAGTCCAGCGAAACAGGCATCACTGCGGCTTTTTTGGTATGTTCCATAACAGCATAGTCAATGGAGTCTGAGGGAGAAGAAGCAAAGAAAGCAGCGTCAGGGCGCAAAAAATCTCTATCTGATTCACGCTTCTCCCAAGCATTTTTGACCGCACTGTATATTTCAGGGGCATACTTATGCAATTCTTCCAGATAAACATCTGCCCGAAAAAGAAAGATGCCGCTATTCCAAAAACAGTTTCCTGCGGCAAGCAAGTATTTTGCCGTATCCACATCAGGTTTTTCCTGAAAACGCTCGACACGACAACAGGCTGTGTTGTCATTAAGCGTTTCACCACGCACAATATAGCCAAAACCTGTTGCAGGCTCCGTTGGCGTAATACCAAAGGTCACGAGAAAACCGTCTTCGGCTGCGCTTAGCGCCGTGCGCACTGCTCCCAGAAAAGAATCAACAGGTTTAACAGAATGATCAGAGGGCAAAACAAGCAAAACCGGTTTTC
>CAMTOM010000215.1 GCA_947074125.1 uncultured Desulfovibrionaceae bacterium | reverse complement strand
CATACTGACCAGACCAAGTGGCTTGTCTCATCTCGTGCACGCTTTTGAGTCCTTTACTGGGGAGCGTTCGCCAAGCTTGATAGGGAAGTTTTTCTTGCTGCCATCGCGCCAGACTTCAAGAGCTGTGGTGCTTGAAGGAGATTTTGCGGCGATTTCTCGCAAGAGTTCAGACGCATTTTCAACTTTTTTGCCATCAACAGCAACAATCACATCCCCAGCACGAAGCCCCGCAGCTTCAGCAGGATCTCCTTCAACCACGCTGCCAATCAAAGCGCCTCTATTTTCAGGCAAGCCCAGAGCTTTGGCAGTATTCGCATCAACATCCTGTATCGTCACACCCAACCAGCCACGACTGACTTTTTTGCCGCTTCTGACCTGGTTGATGATATTTGATGCCATACTGCTGGGAATGGCAAAGCCAATACCCTGACCACTGGCAATGATTGCCGTGTTAATACCAATGACTTCTCCCTGCATATTGATTAGCGGGCCACCGCTGTTTCCAGGGTTAATGGAAGCATCCGTCTGGAGATAGTTGTCAAATGGTCCAGAGCGGATATCGCGTCCTTTTGCGGAGAGAATACCCGCTGTTACCGTGTTTTCAAGACCAAAAGGGTTACCAATTGCCAGGAGCCACTCCCCTACTTTCATGGCATCAGAATTGCCAAAGCGCAGGAAAGGCAAAGCTTGCTTCCACTCAATTTTTAAAAGGGCAAGATCGGTTTCTTCATCGGAGCCAACCAGCTTTGCCTTGACAGATTCCGCCTTGCCGGCATTGCCAGAAAAGTTGACGTTAATAACGTCAGCATTGGCAACCACATGATAGTTGGTCACTATATAGCCATCTGCCGAAATAATAAAACCAGTGCCCATCGAGCGCTGTTTTTGTTGGGGACGGCTAAAGTTTCTTCCAAACTGCTCAAAAAATTGCTCAAAACCAGGGGGCACATTACGCATCATGCCACCAAACAAATCGTCTGAGCCAGTGCGGGACGTGCGCTCTGTTCCAATATTGACAACTGCCGGTCCACTTTTGGCAGCCAGGTCAACAAAATTTGGCAGGGCATTTGCGCTCGCATTGGCAATCAAAAAAGCGAGCAGCAATAGTGTTGAGAGCATCACAACAGCAGGCTGCCGTAATGCAATGCTCCTGGATTGTGCAGGGATATATTGTTTCATAGGGTCTCCTTCGTAACACGTGAAAGTCTGACAGTTAGAATGTGTCATGTTAATGTCCTTTTGAGGGACGGTATCTAAAAAAGGCGCCGGAAGTTTCCAGCGCCCAATATATAAGTTCCACATCAAGATTGTGAAGTAGCAATACTCATTGTTTATTTTTTATAGCTTTCTGTAATGCCTGAGCCATAATTCCAAGCCCGCCTTGAGACTGTCCAGAACGGGCATGTTCTGCCCATGCGGTATCCTCTTTTTTGGCAGGAGCATCAAAACCTTCAGGAGCAAGGCTTATGCGACGTGCGGCAGTATCCACATTTTGTACAAGCAATGTGACACTCTGTCCTTTATCAAGTTTGGCAAGCTCCTGCTTCTTGGATGCTTTGATAACAGCAAGAGGCAACAACGCTGTGACACCTGGTTGCAAAGTAACAAAAATACCAAAGTTTGTATTGCCTTCAACAGTGCCTGTGACTGTACTCCCTACAGGGTATGTTTGAGCCACATCACTCCATGGATCGCCTTCCGCATCTCGCAAGCTAAGAGAAACACGGCGTTTTTCAAGAGATATTTCCTTTATCTTGACGGAAACATGTTCTCCTGCGTGCAGTATTTCAGAAGCTTTGGAAACTCTTTTTGTCCAGGACATTTCTGAAAGATGTACAAGCCCTTCAATGCCAGGCAGTATTTCAATAAAAGCGCCAAAAGAGGTGAGACGTGTCACTTTACCGGAAACAACATCGCCAGGCTTTAAACTGTCTCCAGCCTGTGCCCAGGGATCACTTTCTGCCTGTTTCCGTGAAAGGGAAATACGGGTATTTCCTTTGGCATCTGTGGTAATTCCCAATATTTTTGCCTGCACGGCATCACCAGGATTGACAATATCTTCAGCCTTTTCAATCCGGCTCCAGGAAAGTTCTGAAAGGTGAATCATACCTTCCACAGAAGGGGCGATTTCCATAAAGGCGCCAAAAGGAGCCAGGCGAGTAATACTGCCAGAGACAACATCGCCTTCATGGATATTTTCAAGAAGCTTTTCGAGATTTTCCCGACGTTCGCGCTCCTGAAGAGCTCTACGGGAAACAACAATATTACGCCCGCCACTTTCTACCTTGGTGATCAGAAATGGCAGGGTTCTCCCCACAAGTGACTCAGCATCAGTCTGGGCAATATCCATCTGACTTCCAGGGCAGAAAGCTCTTTTCCCCATGAGGTCAACAACATAACCGCCCTTACAGGTCGCACTCACTTTTCCCTCGACAGGCAGCGCCGCATTCCAGGCATCTTCAATAGCAGCCATGCCGCTACCACTCATAGAGCGTGAAATACGTATTTCATGTGCGGCAACAGCCGTTACCCATGCTTCAACAGTATCACCAACGCTGACACTTTCGTTACCTTCGACATCAAGAATGTCTTTGCGTTCCATGATGCCATCAACCTTGACACCCACATCCAGAAAAACATTATCGCCCGTAATGGCAATGACAGTAGCTGTGACCTTCTGCCCTGGCTGCAAACGAATATTTGCGGCTTCCTGAGCTTCAAACAAGGAGGCGAAATCTTCGCCACTCTCTTCCACGGGAGAAACAAGATGTGTGTCCATATTCATAAAAAAAGAGGCTCCTGCTGATGGAAGTGTACCCATGTGATGGGAAGTGTATATACTTGCCCGCTCACAAACACAATCTTTCAGGAGAATAAAATCTTTCTTGGTGCGGGCGTAAAAAGCAAAAAGAGAGAGCCTCACAGTAATAAAAAAAGAAAGAGCTTCCTGAGATACGGGGAAGCTCTTATAAAAATGGGGAACAGTGTTCCCCATACCGAATATACTTAAATCATGCGATTTTTACCAATTTGCTTTTCGCCAGGGCGGCCATTTCAATTTTGCTGGCGCGATATGCGATATGCTCTATTGCTCCAAGAATATCGACAAAGATTATACCCGTATCAGGATCACAGGTTCCCTGTGTGAGGCGCACCATGTGCATTGTACGTAAGGACACTTCCATTTCACGTACTTTCAAACTCATCCCAATAACATCGATGGCAGCTTTGTCTTCAGTAGATAATGCCTGAAGAGCTGCAAGAACTGTTTCGTGTGTACACTCAAACATGCCTCGCACGCCTTCCAGGGCTTCCTCAGAAAAATCCTTGGCCTTTGATTGGCGATACTCATAGAAACGCCGGAGTTTTTTACAGTTATCCCCAATACGCTCCCTGTCTCCGGCACATGTGATGTAGCGATTGAGCGATTGTGCTGCATCATCTGATATGCCGGCATGGAAAATGCGTTCTGAATATTCAAGAATGGATTTATGTATGGCGTCGAGCTGATTTTCATACTCTCTAATGGTTTCTTTCAACTCATCGTGCTTGTCAAAAAACACATCTTCGGTAGCATCCATAATTTTTTCTGTAACATTTCCCATATGGATACATTCATTTTTTACGGCAGCAATAGCAATAATCGGAGTCAGGGCAATAATTTTGGTATCAAGATAACGATTCGTTTCAGGCTCTTTTCTTTCAGCATCGGGAATGATTTTTCGTATTGTTTTTGCAAAGATGCCCACAAAGGGAAGGAAAATAATCATGTTACAAAGATTGAAAAGCGTATGCGCGTTGGCTATCTGTTGTTCAATCGATGCCGCTGTCGCTTTAATTAAGCCTCTATAATCTTGCATAAGCGTCGGCAACATACACTCGTCGATATCCCTTACGACGTAGGTAGCCGCATA
>CAMTOM010000214.1 GCA_947074125.1 uncultured Desulfovibrionaceae bacterium | reverse complement strand
AAAGAGAATAATACTGTTTTGCTTGCGTCTGACACAACGACCTTTGTGGGACCCATTGCTAAAATTTGGTTTCCCATATCATATTGCTCCCATGCGTGCAGGCCTCTGTAGCTTGTACTGTATAGGGATACGGGTATTAAGGCAGCATAAAATTCATTTTTCGTTGTACGCGCTGACTCTTTTATTGAGTTTGTTTTTGTTATTGCCGCGCTTTGTAGAAGCAGGCAAGTTTTTCTACTTCGTCTCAAAAAATAATCTTTCTGCTTTTATGGGACGGGAATGGCCGAAGGAAGCAGGAGAAAGAAGTAATTATTTATTACTGGCTCGTGCTATAGAAAAAGCTCTCGAAGGGAGCAGTAAAGAAACGAAGCGAACGCTTTGTGTGAGCGGATATATGCAGGCTCTTTTTGTATTAACAAATACGCGCGCTCCCGCTCCTGATTTGGCAAATTTGACGGAAACTATTATTCTGAATGATTTTGATGTAGCTGCATTACGTCAGCGTTTGCGCTCCTGTGCCCCTGATGTTATTATGATAACCGCAAGAACAGATTTTCCTGGGCGTGACTCCTTGCTGGAAGTCATGGCGGGTTTGTCAGAGTATGAATTGTTTGAAGAAATCCCTGTCGATAGCACAAAGGATTACAGTTTATTTGGCGGCTCTGTTTTTCGGCGGCGCTTTTAGATATGATCATATGGAAGGTGAGCTTGTTGTTACAAAGAATATTAATAAATGGAATGAGATATGGAAAATTCTTTTACTATACCTTGCCCTGATGAGAAAATGATTCCGTTGGGGAATACGAAACCACTGGTGTTTATTTTGGGACCGTGTGCAATAGAAAGTCGTGAACATGCGCTTGAGTCTGCTCATGCTTTGCAAGAACTTGCGCAGGCATGTGGTATTACTTTTATTTACAAATCCAGTTTTGATAAGGCAAACCGGAGTTCTTCGACCTCTTTTCGAGGTTTGGGAATGCATGAAGGGCTTGCTGTTCTTGATGAAATACGTGAGCGTTTCCGTTTGCCCGTTGTAACTGACATTCATACCCCAGAGCAGGCGGCACCTGTTGCTGAGGTGGTGGATATGCTTCAGACACCTGCTTTTCTTTGTCGCCAGACGGATCTTATTGTCGCTGCTGCGGCAACAGGAAAGCCAGTCAATATTAAAAAAGGACAATTCCTTGCGCCATGGGAAATGGCCAATGTTGTTTCAAAAGCTGTTGCAACAGGAAATAAAAAAATCAGTCTTTGTGAGCGTGGTACAAGTTTTGGTTATGGTAATCTGGTTGTTGATATGCGTTCCTTTCCTATTATGGCGGCAACAGGTCATCCTGTGGTATTTGATGCGACACACTCTGTACAGCTTCCTGGAGCTTTGGGGAGTGCGAGTGGGGGACAGAGGGAGTTTGTGGCACCTTTGGCTCGGGCAGCGATTAGCGTTGGGATAGCGGCACTATTTATGGAGGTACATCCCGATCCGGATAAAGCTTTGTGTGATGGGCCAAATATGCTGTCTTTTACTGCGCTTTCACATCTTCTTCCTGAGTTGCTTGCTTTAGATCATATTGTGAAAAATAAGGATGTACCCAATAAATGAATGCCCTGATTGTTATACCTGCGCGTTTGGAATCCAGTCGTTTACCTCGCAAGCCATTATTGCCTATTCAGGGCAAGCCTTTAATTCAGCATGTCTATGAGCGTGCCTTGCAGGCAAGGCGTGCCGATGGGGTTATTGTGGCGACAGACAGCCGTGAGATTTTTGATGTAGTTCAGGGCTTTGGTGGTACGGCGCGAATGACATCATCGGCGTGTCGCTCTGGCTCTGATCGTCTGGTGGAAGTTGCCGCGACTGAAAAGGCGGATATCTATGTGAACCTTCAAGGAGATGAGCCTCTTGTTGTACCATCAGATATTGATAGGCTCATTGAAGTTTTGCAAAAAGAAAATACCGCGCAAATAGCGACCCTTTATCACCCTGTCAATGCTTTGGAAGCAAAGAATCCCAACAATGTCAAAGTGGTATTTACCCATCAGGGGAATGCATTGTATTTTAGCCGTTCTCTGATTCCTTTTGTGCGTCAGCACAAATTTACGCCACAATATTACAAGCACATAGGATTATATGCGTATCGGAATTCTGTTTTGTGTGATTTTTCGCGCTTGCTTCTTTCTCCACTGGAAGAGAGTGAGCAATTAGAGCAACTTCGCCTGCTGCAAGCAGGGTATACCATTCGTGTATTGCGTACAGAAAATAATGCTCCAGGAGTGGATACCTGGGAGGACATGAAAGAAGTTGAGCGTATTTTTGCTGGCGGTCTGCCCACGACGTCAGCATCAGCCCTGGAAAAAATCAAACTCTGTATTTGTGATGTGGATGGTGTGCTGACAGACGGAACACTTTTTTATTCAGAAAGAGGTGAAAGTCTTAAAGCATTTCATGCACGTGATGGGCTTGCTATCAATATTCTTCAAGCCGCTGGAATAGAGGTAGCAGTATTGTCTGGAAGGGATTCTCCTGCATTGCGTCGTCGAATAAGGGATCTAGGTATTCGACGCAGTATGCTTGGTAAAGTTGCGAAACGTCAGGCGTGTCGTGAATTGATGCGGGATGCGGGGGTGACGGTGGAAGAGACAGCCTGCATTGGGGATGATCTTGTGGATTTACCTCTTTTCGAAGAGTGCGCCATTTCTTTTGCTGTTGCTGATGCTGTTGCGGTGCTCAAAGAGAGAGCATCATATCTTCTACAGCACAATGGGGGTAGGGGGGCTGTTCGTGAAATGGCGGAAATGCTGCTAGAAGCTCGAGGAAAGGGAGCTGTATTTACCTCAGCGGAAGCATTTGAAAACCTACTTGCGGTAAGGAAAGTGTATGACACAATACAATAAAGCTGGTCGTGCTACAGTTGTTAGAGAAGTACAAGGACTCGCCGCTCTGATGCGTTTTTTCCCTGAGAGCTTCGCTGACTGTATTTCTTTGATACTGAATCGGAAAGGGCATGTGGCTGTAACGGGCATGGGCAAGAGTGGTCATATTGCCAAGAAAATAGCAGCGACATTTGCCTCAACGGGAACGCCAGCTTTTTTTATTCATCCTGCGGAAGCCTTGCATGGTGATCTTGGGATGGTGCGGTCGCAAGACTGTATTCTGGCTCTTTCCAACTCAGGAGAAACAAAAGAATTACAGGGCATTTTGGAGTATGCCGCACAGCATTCCCTGCCTGTAATAGCTATGACTGCTGAGCCACAAAGTACGCTGGCAATGCAGGCTGATCTTGTGTTGCTTTTGCCGCGTGCAAAAGAAGCCTGTCCACTTGGCTGCGCTCCTACTACCTCTACAACGCAGATGCTTGTTCTTGGTGATGCTTTGGCGATGACTCTTTTAGAGGCACGAGGCTTTAGTGCTGAAGACTTTAACACCTTTCATCCTGGTGGGCATTTGGGCAAGCGTCTTATGCGGGTGCGTGAGATCATGCATGTGGGCGATGCGATTCCTTTTGTGTCGCATACCGCAACTATGGGAGAGGCCATTCTTGAAATTTCCAAAAAGCGCATGGGCTGTACTGGTGTTGTGCAGGGGAAGCGTCTTATTGGCATTATTACAGATGGTGATTTGCGTCGCCATATGATGCCGGATCTTCTGCTGCAGCCAGTAACAACAATCATGACATCTTCCCCTCGCGCCATTTCAGAAAATATTGCTGTTGCCAAAGCCTTGGGTCTTATGCAGCAGCATAAAATTACCAATCTCTTTGTTGTGGATGTTGAGGGGCAGGTAAAGGGCATTCTTCATTTACACGACTGTTTGCATGTGAGTAGCCTGAAATAAAAGAACTTTTTCTTTGTCGGCGAAAATCCAGCAAATACTTGCCATTGCTTTCTGTTTTTTTTATATTCCTGACTCGCTCCGAGGTGGTGGG
>CAMTOM010000213.1 GCA_947074125.1 uncultured Desulfovibrionaceae bacterium | reverse complement strand
CCTTGGTGCGAGACACACCATCTTCAAAAGTCAGTGTGGCTCGCGCCAATTACTCTGCAGTAAAGACTTTTGTTTGGAGAGACGCAACATCCGCAGTGAATTCCTTCCAGAAGGTTTGCACCTTTTGTGAGTCCAGACGTGCAGTAATATAGAACATGCCGACACCATCTAAAGACATATTCTTTGCCTGAATGGCATCCACAAGCTGTTTTTCATACATATATTTGCGCGTAAGATACGACGTCTCATTACCAGCGAGCAGATAGGCCAGCAAATCCAAATCAAGAGAGACCAGCTCTCTGTCACCTGGAACAGGGAAAGCAATACCAATATGCGTGGTATTCCATTCACCAGATGCCATGCTCACCTGCACTCCCGTTCCAAGGGCAGCCGGATCCAGAGGCATCGTTACCTGCATGTCAGATGTATTCTGAAAATTTCCAAAAAGCTTTTCCGCTTCAGCAAGAACTTCATCCACATCGACATTGCCAACCACAACAAGCATCATATTCTGAGGCTGGTAGTAGCGTGTAATATAGTTCCGCATCTGCTGTACAGTTACCGAACGGATAGTCGGCTCAAATCCAATAATGGGGCGTTCATAAGGAGTGCCTTTGAGGGCAAAAGCCTGCAAGGCCTTTCGCAGTTCCGTTGCCGGAGTATCTTTGGAACGCTTCAGCTCCGCAACAATCACCTCTTTTTCTGCTTCGAGCTCCTGAGGGTCAAGCAGAGGATGAAAGGCCATATCCTTAACCACATCCATTCCAAGGCGCCATTGCGCTGCAGGCATATCTGTCAGGTAGTACGTATATTCAAAGCTTGTACCTGCATTCAGATACCCGCCAACAGACTCCACATCCTGAGCCACACCAGACTTGGGACGTGATTCTGTTCCCTTAAAAACCATGTGCTCCAGCACATGGCTGATACCTGCTTCTTCAGGGGATTCACTCGCCGAACCCGCCCGAACATACAAACGGGTACACACAATAGGAAAACGAGTGTCTTTAATGACATATACCTGAAGGCCATTTTTCAAACGCAATGTCCGCTCCATTTCTTCGGCAAAGGCCACTGATCCACAACATATTGTCAGCAAAAGCAGCCCTGCAAGAAACACCCTGAGTCGCAGCATAATACAATCCTTTAGTAATAAGCAAAAAACGTATAGCGGAAAAGATTCATAATTTTCTCACAGAAATGAAAAGACAATCCTCCGCCTGTTATGGCGAAAGATAGTGTCAGGAAGCGCGATTGGCAAGAAAAAAGCATTTCAAAGAAAAGAGACAATAAAATAAAAATGTTACATAAAAAATATAAAAAGAGCATTCTATAAAAAACGTGACGGTATGCTCCTGCCCGTATTTTCTATCCTCCAAGATAGGCTTCTCTCACTCTTGAGTTTGCGAGCAGCTCTTTCCCTGATCCTTCAAGAACAACACGTCCAACTTCAAGAATATACGCAAAATGGGCAACAGAAAGCGCTGCATACGCATTTTGCTCAACCAGAAGTACCGTCTTGCCAGCTTCATTCACACGCTGGATGATATTAAAAATCTCCCGCACCAAGAGCGGCGCAAGACCAAGTGAAGGCTCATCCAGCATAAGCAATTCAGGACGACTCATTAACGCCCGCCCTACTGCCAGCATCTGCTGCTCACCACCAGAAAGCGTCCCCCCTTTTTGCCAGCTTCTTTCCAGCAAGCGCGGAAACAAAGAATACACCCATTCCATATCCTGCTTGATTTCTTTCCTGTCATTGCGACTGTATGCCCCAAGGCGTAAATTCTCCTCAACAGTGAGATGCGGCAAAATACGCCGTCCTTCTGGTGAAAGAGAAATACCGCGCCGTACCATTTCTTCCGGCTTCTGCCGCATGAGCGAAACAGGTTCACTGTCTTTTGTTTTACGAAACAGTATTTCCCCATCAATACTTTTATTCAGACCAGCAATGGAACGAATAATACTGCTCTTGCCTGCCCCATTTGCGCCAATGAGCGTTACAATGCTCCCATGTGGAATGGAAAGACTCACTCCCTGCACCGCATGAACACCGCCATAACGAACATTCAGATTTCTTATCTTCAGCATATACTACACCATATCCTCGCCCAGATACGCCTTGATGACTGTCGGATCATTACGTATGGCTTCTGGCTCGCCTTCTGCAATAAGAGCCCCGTATTCCATAACCCAAAGATACTGACATACGTTCATGACAACCTTCATATCATGCTCAATAAGCAAAATCGTCAGATCAAACTCATCACGAACATGCCCAATAAAATGCATAAGGTCAGTACTTTCCTGCGGATTCATGCCCGCAGCAGGCTCATCCAGCAATAGGAAGTGTGGTTCTGTCGCCAACGCTCTGGCAATTTCCAAGCGCCGCTGCGCCCCATAAGGCAAACTCCCTGCCCGTTCATTCTGATAGGAATCAAGCTGCAAGCGCTCCACAAGCCCTATGGCTTTTTGACGAATACTCTCTTCTTCCCGATAAAAAAGAGGGAATCCTAAAGGCGCCATCCACCAAGGGCAGCGCCGTCTGACATGACAGCCCACCATAATATTTTCCAAAACTGTCATATGTTGAGAAAGACGGATATTCTGAAATGTTCTCGCCATCCCCTCACGACATATTTTATGTGGAGGGAAAGCCGTTACATTGCGTCCATTAAAAAAAACTTTGCCTTCTGAAGGATGATAAAAACCGCTGATGACATTAAAAGCCGTCGTCTTTCCCGCACCATTGGGTCCTATAATCCCAACAATACTTCCCCTGGCAATGCCCAGAGAAAGATCATTGACAGCGGTCACACCACCAAAACGCATAGTAACCCCGTCCATCCACAAGGCAGCATCTTCTCTGGAGGCAGGCTTGGTATATGCCTTGCTCATGCAAACTTCCTCCTTACAAGACGGAGAAGGCTTCCCCACGTAATCTCACGCATCCCCATAATACCTTCACGCCTGTACAGAATAATCCCAAGCAGAATAAGAGAAAAAACAACCATACGCATACCCGGTATTCCAGGAATCGTCACAGAAAAGAATGAGATTGGCTCTTCAATCACCCGCAGCCACTCCAGCAATACCGTAATGAGAGTTGCCCCGATAATACTGCCCGTCAAAGAACCCAGCCCACCTGCTACCACGAACATAAGGACATTAAATGTCAGAAGGAAGTTGAACATTTTAGGATCAATAGTCGAAAGATGACTTCCTAAAAGCGCTCCTCCGATTCCGGCGAAAAAGGCTCCCAGACAAAAGGAGAGAACTTTATAGGCAAACACATTGATGCCCATAACTTTCGCCGCAATCTCATTATCTCGGATACAGCGCAGCACATTCCCATAATTACTTCGTAAAAATCGAACCAGGAAAATAAGCGTAAACAAAAACCATCCGTAACAGATGAGTGTTGTCGCTTCATTGGGAATACCTTTAATGCCAAGAGAGCCATTGGTAATGGGAATCGCATTGGTAATAAGTACCCGAATAATTTCAGCAAAGCCGAGTGTTGCAATCCCAAGATAGTCATCACCCAAGCGAAGCACAGGCAAGGCAATCACAAGAGCAAACAAAGCCGACAGACATCCTCCCGCCAATACCGACATCCAAAAAGGCGTGCTTATGACAGAAACTGGCCAGATAATAGGCTCTAGAATCCACATGGCTGTTTTCTGTTCCAATGTCAGCATGCACAAGGCAGAAGTATAGGCTCCGATAGCAATAAATCCCGCATGGCCAAGAGAAAAAAGTCCCGTAAAGACATACATGAGATTCAGCGAGCGCGCCAGAATAGCGTTGATAATGATCAGACGCAGAATATAGATCTGATAGGCACCCAGCACCCTATCAACGCTCAACAGTAAAAGCCTGAGTACAGCCATGATAAGCAGGCTTGCAACTGTATGTATTGTCCAGTGCATCTCTTTTTCC
>CAMTOM010000212.1 GCA_947074125.1 uncultured Desulfovibrionaceae bacterium | reverse complement strand
AAATGCTGTAACAGCACAAAGCCAGACGAAAGCTCTTCCTGTGCCTTCCGCGCAAAAATCGGCAACACTCGCTCTGCCGCCATCCGCGCAAACACAGACCAAATGTGATTCGCCTGTAGCCGCACAAAAAACAACGCCAAAGCTGGCTCCGCTTCCGTCCACACAGAAAGCAGCACAATCTGAGTTGATTACTACCCCTGCCGCTGTCACAGCTATCAAAGGAGCGAAAGAGCAAGATGCAGCCACTGTGGCAGCAGAAAAGCAAAGCCGTAATCCCGCAACACGTTCTCTTGCCGTTCTGGAAGAACAAGCGGCGCCTGTGGTGAAAGAAGAGAAAAAACGCTCTTTCTTTAGTCTTCCTCTTTTTTCAAATACCAAAAAAGCACAGCGAAATGCTGCCAGAAGAGCTGCACTTGCTTCAAAGGAAAAAGAACTGGCGCATACTAAAGAAAAGTCTTTAGGAGCAACTGAGGCAGTTCAGGAAGAAATAAAAGCGCAAGCTGCTGCCCATGAAAAAGATGTGAGAACGCCAGAGGCAGCTAAAGAAAGACAGGATGGGACGTCTCAGGTTCTTGCTACGAATGCTGCGCCAAAACTTTCTGCCATAAAAGCCAAACGAGGGGCTGCTGCTGGTGAAGAGAAGAGTGCTAAGAGTGCACTTCCTGATGATGCCGCTCTTGCGAACTGGAAGCCCAATCTGGAAAACTCTTCGTCAACACCTGTATATGATGCGGCTTTGCGTTTAAAGCGTGCAAAAGAGAATCCTCCCAAAAATGTAAATGGTTTGCTGCAATTTTCCATTGCAGAAGCTGTACATAAGGCTTTGCAGCGCAATCCTTCGCTGGGGGCTTCTGCGGCTCAGGCTCGTGCTTCAGAATCCGCTCGCAGGGTAGCGTTGGGTGGTTTCGGTCCTACTGTTGATGCAAACTATAACTATCAGAAAAACGATACCATCTCCCGTTATCGTACAGAAGACAGCGATACGAAGATTCGCAGCAATAACTCTACACAGACAAGAAAAGAGAATTATTCTTGGGGGATTACCGTCAATCAGCCCGTTTTCAAAGGCTTTGCACTGCTGGCAGACTATCAGAAAGCCGCTTTGCAAAAAGACAGCGATAAAGCTTCTCTGCGTCAAGCCGAATTAGCTATGACAGAGAATGTACAAACACAATTTCTCGCTTATTTACAGGCACTTGAAAATGTGCGCAGTGAGCGCGATGCGGTAAATCGCCTGCAAGAGCAGTTAAAGATTACCAAAGCTTTTCATGAAGTGGGCTTGCGCCCCCGTCTGGATGTATTGCAGGCGGAAGTAGATGTGTTGCAGGCAGAAGAAACGCTCATTCAGGCAGCAAATAAACGCGATACGGTGCAGGCACAACTGAATATCCTCTTGAGCCTGCCCGCGTCGGCCGACCCCTTGTATGTGGGCGAGCTTGAGCATGTGCCTTTTTCGCGTACTCTGGAAGAATGTACCGCTATTGCAGAAGCGCAGCGTGCCGATATTTATGTTGCACGCAAGTCTGTAGAAATTGCCAGAGCTGACCGTAAAAGTGTTCAGAGCGCCTATTTCCCACAAATATCCGCATACTATTCGCATACGGAACAGGGAGATACGCCAAACATGAAGCTTTCCGGTTTGGATGGCACTTCCAGTACGAGCTGGGAATTGGGTGTGCAGGGAACCTGGAATATTTTTTCGTCGGGTAAGACGGTACATAGCGACCAGCAGGCAAGCTTGCTGGTGCGCAAAATGCGCTTTGAAGAAGAAAACCTGCGACTGGAAGTCGGCTACCTTGTCAAAGCTGCCTTCTTGGGGGTAAGAGAAAGCGAAAAGCGTATTGCGGTGGCAGAAAAGAATGTGGAAAGTTCTGCTGAAGCCTATAAGGTCGCTTTGGGGCGTTATCAGGCTCAGGTCGGGACAAACTTTGACGTGCTCGATGCCTCCTCAAAGCTGACCAGTGCTCAGGCTTCACTGACCAGCGCCAAAGCAGATTATTTGACAGCATTATCCAAGCTCTATGTTTCAATGGGAGAGTTTCGTCCAGATTTGATGCAGCCTTAAGACAAACGGGAGATTATGCAACAGGATTCCTTCTTGACCATTACCCCTCTGGGGGGCTTGGGAGAAATAGGTCTGAACTGTCAGCTATGGGAAACGTCTAAGGGCGTTGTCATGGTGGACTGCGGTCTTATGTTTCCCGATGATTCCCATTTGGGTGTAGATATTCTCATTCCCCATTTTGGTTCTATCAGCAATATCCGTGAGAAATTATTGGGTATTGTGCTGACGCATGGGCATGAAGACCATATTGGTGCCTTGCCGTGGCTCATTTCACAGATCAAGGGCACACGCATCTATGGTTCCCGCTTTACCCTGGCATTGGTGGAGCATAAGTTGCGTGAGCATGAGGTTTTGGACTGGGTGGAGTTGTGTCCGGTAGATATTGATTCTGTAGTGCATCTGGGGGATCTCATATTCCACTTTTTCCCCGTGTGCCATTCCATACCGGAGGGTTTTGCTCTTGGTGTGGAAACGCCTGTCGGGCGGGTGGTACACAGTGGTGATTTTAAAATTGATCCGGAACCGCTGGATGGCACAGGTACAGACATGCGTCTGTTTTCTGATTTTGCGGGAACAGAAGGCGTGCGTCTGCTATTGTCGGACTCTACCAATGTGGAGCGGGATGGACGTTCCCTGTCTGAGCGTCAGGTCAAGGAAGCTTTGCGCGGTGTGTTCCAGAAAGCAGCAGGACGTATTGTCATCACGCTGTTTTCAAGTCACATCCAGCGTATTCAGGAAGTCTTTGATCTTGCGGCAGAGATGGATCGTACCGTTATCATCAGCGGGAAATCTCTGGCTAATAATATCGAACACGCGCATGATCTGGGTTTTTTACGTCTGCCTCCTGCTTTTTATAATGCGCATAATGGCGTGCCGGAGGTGTCAGACAGTCGCGTTGTCCTGCTGGTAACGGGAGCACAGGGAGAACCCCTGTCAGCGCTTTCTCGCATGGTGATGGGAGAACACAGACAGTTACAGGTGCGTGCGGGAGATACGGTTGTCATGTCTTCTCGCATGATTCCTGGCAATGCCAGAGCCATTTCGCGTCTTATCAACGAAATGTATCGTCTGGGCGCTGAGGTTTTTTACGAGAATTTCCGTGCCATCCATGCTTCAGGGCATGCGCATAAAGATGAATTGCGTGAACTCTTTATGGCGGTGCGCCCACAGCTTTTTGTGCCTGTACATGGTGAATACCGTCATTTGGTGAAGCACTGCCGCCTTGCGCAGGAGTGTGGTGTTGCGCCGGAGTGTACCGTGCTCCTGGAAGACGGGCATCCACTGACACTGCTCCCTGAAGGCATTCGTCGTGAAGAAAAAATATCTGTCGAATGTACATTGGTCGATGGCAAGGGTATTGGCGATGTCGGACATGCGGTGCTGCGCGAACGGCATTTGCTGGGTGATGAAGGCATGGTTATTGTGGTGCTGGTAGTCGATCTTGTGACGGGCAGTGTTCTTTATGGTCCGGAAATGATCTCGAAAGGTTTTGTTTTCGAGCAGCATTACAGCCATTTGCTGGAGGATGCCAAGTGTCTGGTATTGGATGAAATTGAAGAAGCGCGCCCAGGGCAGATTATTCGTTTGCAGGAAGGCATACGTTCATCTCTCCGGCGTTTTTTCCGTAATGTCCTCAAGCGGGATCCTGTCATTGTTCCTGTGGTGACGGCTGTGTAGTCTGGCAGAAGAAATATTCAAAAACAGAGGGAAATTTTGAGAGAGATTTCCCTCTGTTTTTATTTTCTTTTGAATGTGAGAGTGTATCTTGTGGTGTAGTGGCGTATTTGGCGAAAAATATTTTGTAAGATTGTTTTTGAAAACTATTTACAAATATCAAGATTATGTTTTATGTAGGCTTAATGTTTCGAAAAAGTTATTTGTTTGTA
>CAMTOM010000211.1 GCA_947074125.1 uncultured Desulfovibrionaceae bacterium | reverse complement strand
ATATGAATTGCTTTGCTGAAAATTTCTTTGCAGTGGTATTCCATTGCGGTTTTACATGACGATCATGCGGAGTGGAACTGGATGTTCTCACGAAGCGTGATATGTGCTGCTAATGTCTTTGTTATCTGCCTTGAGTAGACAAAATATAGGGCTCATATCGAGCCTTTCTTTTTATCATCCCTATCCACTCCCTATGTGATCAGAGTTCCTTCCCCGCGTAATGGGGCTATCATGATGAATGTTTGTGGAGAGGGTGTATGCTGGATATTCTTACCCGCATTTTTTTTCTGACAATACAAATACTGCAAGACGCCGCATTCTGGATGGTATGCAGTTTTATTATTGGTGGTATTTTGCACGAGTTTGTGCCCCAGTCTTTTTTTCAAAAATATTTGGGGGGAACAAGCTTTCGTTCGCTTAGCATTGCTGTTGTGATGGGTATGCTATTGCCCATGTGCAGTTGCGGTGTCATCCCGCTGGCATTGAGCCTTTACTGGTCTGGAGCCTCACTGGCGGCAACGCTGGCCTTTATGGCGGCAACACCTATCATCAATCCGGCGGCAGCCATGCTGGCCTTTGCCATGTTTGGCCCGGAGCTTGCCAGTATCTACCTTATCTCCGGCTATATCCTTCCCATGTGTCTCGGCTTTTTGGCACTGCGCTTTGGTGGCAGGCAATATGCAACGGCAGCAGCTCCGTCAGCATCCATAAAGCCATTACGTCCTTTACAGCCATTGCAGCCACTATCTATGAGGCAGTCTGCTTCTGTGCCGAAAAAGCGAATGCTTGTTTTCATGCAGCGTTTTGTGAAGGGGGTACGGTGGGGATGTCTTGATATGGGGGCATCGACAAGCAAATACATCCTTTTCGGAGCCTTGCTTGCGGGGATTATTCTTGCGATCACGCCTCAATCCTGGATACAGAAAGAACTTCATGACCCCAATGTGCTCACAATCGGCGCGACTGTGCTGATCAGTGCCCTTATGTATGTCTGCTCTATTGGGCATATTCCTTTTGTTGCGGCCTTGCTGGCAAGTGGAGCCTCGCCTGGTGTCGGTCTGACATTCCTTATCGCTGGTGTTGCTACAAATGCCCCTGAACTGCTCAGCATGTCGCGTCTTATCAGCCTTCGGGTGGCTGTACTGTACGCTCTGACATTGATTGCCTGTGCGATGCTTGTTGGCCTGATAACAAACTGGCTGCTTATGCCTGATTTCACCCCTGTTTTTTCTATCAGTTCAGAGAGTCGTCTTTTATATGCGGCAAATGAATTGCGTTTCTCGCCGCCGCGATGGTTTTCATGGATATGTATGCTGATAATCATTGTGCTTGGTGTCTGGAAAATCATGCTCCCTCTGTATTCGCGTGTGATGCAGAAAAGGAGTGCGGTATGATAAAACAGATCCTTTGCAGTATGGTTGTTTGTCTCCTCCTGATTGCAGGCTGCACAAAAGAAATTCCAGAGCAGACCGCGCAGGAACAGATACAGAGGCTTAATAAATCCGGTATTGTCTTATCCGAAAATGCTGTGGAACTTTTAACATTGTTTCTGAATAAGTACCCTGTACTGATTCAGACATGCCTTGAGGCGGATATTACTTCTGATGGGCAGAATGAACTTATTGTCATTCACAGTTCGCAAGAAGAAAAAAATAAAATGTCTCTTTGTGTATTGAAGCAGGATAATGCGGGCTTGTTCCGCTCAAATGTACTGCCAGCACCTGTTGAAAATCAAAAAATCACGACACGTGATATTGATGGCAAGCCTCCTCTTGAGTTTATTATTATGGGCTCCAAAGGTATCTACAGTGGTTTTGCCATTTACAGAATGCTTGATGGCGTTCTGATAAATATTTTTGACGATGGCATGGATGATTGTTGTTAATGTGCAGTAAAAGGAGAAAGAGTAATGCGTAAAAGAGTCGTGAGTGTCGTACTTGGTGTGATGCTGTCTTGTGTTGTTCCTCTTCAGGCGCAGGCTGCTGATTCGTATGAAATTACATTGGGCTATTATAATTGTGATCATATGACAGCAGCTCCTGTTGCGCAGATGGCTGGTATTTATGATCGGATGGGCTTGAAGGTAAAGGTGATTGGCAATGCCAAGGTGCCTGAGTCAATGGCGGCTGGTCATATGGATGTAGGCTATGTGGGCATTGGTCGGGTTATGCGTGCCTTTATCAAAGGGGCTCCTGTCATGGTGGCGGCGAACAACCACCTTGGTGGTTCCGAGTATTTTGTTGTCAAAAATGACATTGCGTCAGCGGCAGATCTGAAAGGTAAAAAAATAATGCTGGGAGCCAATCCTGACAAAACCAATGGAAACTGGATTAACTATGCCATTGAGCAAAAGCTTCCCAAGAATCCCAAGGAAGCAGGCATAGAAAACTTCGCCATGTCAGATAAAGACGCTTACCTTGCGTTCAAAGCAGGGCATTTGGATGCTTTTGATACCTGTGATCCCTGGGGTTCAATGGCAATTTATGAAAAAACGGGCAAAATTCTCACGACATTCACAGGGCTGCGGAATCAGGAACGCGGGACATGCTGCGTATTTACTGTAAACAAGGCCTTTATCGAAAAACATCCAGAGCTTGCTGTAAAGATGATCGAAGCGCACGCAGAAGCGATTAAGATGGTGTATCTCTCCCCCCTCGCAACATCAAAGATTTTTGCCAAGGCCTATTCTGTGCCGGAAGAAGTGGGGCTTATGACAATATATATGAAGACTGTCGGTGAAGGGCGTACCATGAGTTGGGTTCTTGATAATGAACGTGTCAGGGCAACACGGGACAACAATCTTGAAATAGGAATTCTGGAACAGTCGCTTGAGATTGATGATTTTGTGACACACGAATTTCTAAACCGTGCCCAGACAGGCGATTTTACTGCTTTTATTCGGGATGAGGTTGATCCAGTATTTCCACTGGGCATTTCCTATGAAGAATGGAAGAACAAAGTAATAGAGCGCAATCTCTAGTTGAGGTGTTCATGAAGAAGGGGATATGCGGCATCATTCTCATTATTATGCTTGTGGGATGCCAGTCAGATTCTTCTCCGACACAAGGTACACGTATACAGTTTTGGGCGGGTCGTGGTTTGCCTGCACTTTTTGTGGAGAACCTGACTCGCCACATGACAGACATACGCCTCCAGGACATGGAATTGCTCACCTATACTGTTGGGGATTGCTGTGCTGTTGTTTCCCAATGGGCACTGACAAGTCGTGAAATGGATATGGCGATGATGTGTCCGGATGCAGCGACACGTCTGGTGGCCAGTAATGACGCCTATCTTTTGGCAGGAACCATACTGGTCGCGGGTGATGTTCTGATCCGCAAAGGTCAGCATGTATCGCCACTGCAACGCATTGGCATATCGCATCAACGCCAGTCACAGCGCACGCTGGTACGCGAGGTTTTGAAAGAGAGTGAGGTGGAAATTGTAGAAATGCTGCCCAATGCCTTATTATACGCTTTGGAACGAGATGCTGTGGATGCTGTTGTGGTGGACATTTTTCTTGCCACGCAAAGCCCTCTACAGCTTGCGGTGGTGGGATATGCGCATACGCCCATCCCTACACAGTCACTTGTAGTACGTCGGGAGTCAATCAAAGACTTGGGGGATAAGGGGATGTATGTGGCGCTCCAAAAAGCCATAGATGATACTAATCTGCGTATACAACAACTGTCGCAGGTATTGCCATCCGATCCTGAAAAGGAGGTGTCGTGGATAAACAGTTTGACAAAGTTCGTTTTGCCTCACGCTTTACCCTGACAAAAGCAGGAAGCTGGCAGGAAACAGCCATCTGGCGGACAATTACATTTTCTCTCGTGCTCGTCATATGGGAACTTATTGCCTCCCACTACAACAGCACTCTGCTTATGCCCCATCCTCTGGATGTGCAGATCGGAAGAGCACACGTCTGAACTCCAGTCACATTCAGAAACCTCG
>CAMTOM010000210.1 GCA_947074125.1 uncultured Desulfovibrionaceae bacterium | reverse complement strand
GCGTGAAACCCTCAACCAACACAAGCGGTCTCTGCCAGTACCGCTCCACATGAAGGCGCAGAACTGACCGGCACACCTGAAAAAAAACCGAGCGCAAGGCGGGCATCTACAAAAACAGCTCCCGCAGCTCTTGTGTCTTCTTCAGACGCAAAAACGGAAAAAGCGCCTTCGACTCAAGGAAGACGGATCTCTAAAAAAACTGCTGTTGCAACAAAAGAAAAAGAGACAGATTCGGCACGTCTGAATGTCACATCTCAAGACAGCGCTCCACACACAGAAGAAGCACAATCCACAGCACCCCAGCAAAAAGCAAAAAGCGCACCCCGTAAAACAGGTACGCCTAAACGCCCAGGGCGTCAGGAAACACTGCCTCCTTCACAAAGAGAAACACTTCCCCCATCAGCACCCATAGCTGCAAACGAGGGAACAGCACAAACAGCACTTCCTTCAGAGCATGCGCCCAAAGCAGATGTCGATTTGAGCGAACACAGAGAGCTTGCTGTAACTCTTGCCGCGCAAACAGGTTTTCCGCCAGCAAGTACAGAATCACCTCTCAGCGAAGAAAGCGCACGACGTAAAAATCGCAGAGGGCGTCGCGGTGGGCGTGGCAAAAAGAGAAAAACAGATCTCCTCATGGAGAGTGCAGATTCACAGGATACCGCGCTTTCACAGCCACAGGTAACACAGGGGAGTGATGAGGTCGCTTCTGTCTCGTTTGGCAATGAAAAGCTGGAAGCAGAGCCTGCAAAACATGTTCGCCAAAAAATGTTCATCAGCATAGAACCTGGGGAGCAGGTAGAGGTTGCCATCGCACAGGAAGGTATTGTGCATGAATATTATCTGGAAATGACACATCATGTGAAAATCAAGGGCAATATTTATAAAGGCATCATCCATAATATTGATACCAACCTTCAGGCTGCCTTTATCAATTACGGAGCAGAGAAAAATGGTTTTCTCCAGATTGATGAAATCCACCCTGAATATTTTCTGACCCATCATGAATCCGCTAAAGGGAAAAAATACCCTCCAATTCAAAAAGTTCTGAAGCCAGGCCAGGAAATTCTGGTACAGGTTGTCAAAGAGCCCAATGGCAGCAAGGGAGCCTTCCTGACCACATGGCTTTCGCTCGCCGGACGTTTTCTTGTGCTTACGCCAGGCCAGGAGCAAATTGGCGTGTCACGCAAAGTGGAAAGTGACGAAGAACGCCAGCGCCTGCGGGAAATGATGAATGGTATTGAGCCTGGCGAAGGATTGGGCGTTATTGTACGCACCGTCAGCGCAGGCACATCCAAAACAACGCTGAAAGCTGATTTACAATACCTTAAACGTGTCTGGAAAGAGATCCGCAAAAAAGCAACCGCAGAAACAGCTCCGTCACTGATTTATCAGGAGCCAGGATTGGCGGAACGCGCCGTACGGGATTATCTGACAGAAGATGTTTGTGAAGTGTGGGTTGATGATGCTGCTACCGCAGAATCCCTGCGTGAAACCGTTGGTCTTGTCTTTCCCCGCAAAACCAGTCTGGTGAAAGCCTATTCGGATGTGCAGCAAAGTCTCTGGGAACGCTTTAATTTGCAGCGCCAGCTTGAACAAATATATTCTCGCGAAGTGACTCTTCCTTCCGGCGGCCGTCTGGTTTTTGATCAGACAGAAGCACTGATGGCTATTGATATCAACTCAGGCAAAATTTCTGGTAAAGCCAACTTTGAGGCAATGGCATATAAAACCAATATTGAAGCCGCAGAAACCATCGCCCGTCAGCTCAAACTGCGTGATGTCGGTGGTCAGATTGTTGTCGATTTTATTGAAATGCGCGAACGCAGCCACATACGTAACGTTGAAAAAACACTACGCACTGCCATGAAAAATGACAGAGCCAGACACGATGTCAGTCGTATGAGCGACTTTGGCTTGCTGGAACTGGTACGCCAGCGGACAGGTTCCTCAGCACTGGCCATCACCATGGAAACCTGCCCTGCCTGCAATGGCACTGGCTTGCGGCGTAATCTGGAATGGCAGGCACTCCAGGCACTGCGTGACATCCGCCGCCTGCTTTCCAATCATCATGAATGTATCTGCACCTATCATGCGAGCACTCCAGAACTGGGCATGTATCTGCTCAACCACAAACGCTACTGCTTGCAGGAAATGGAAAAAACACACAACAAGCACCTTGAAATACTCATACGTCCCACTCCAGAAAAAACATGCCGCTGATTTTTGAAAAAAAAACTCCCTCGCAGAAACATCTCTGCGGGGGAGTATCGCATCACACACAATCATCTTCCTTCCCAATACCTGACACGACTGCACAGAAAAATATTCTCCTTCATACCTGCTGTGGCCCCTGCTCCATTATGCCCATACAGCGCCTGCAAGAACAGGGATTTTAGGTCACCGCTTATTTCATGAACCCAAATATCCATCCACTGGCAGAATACTTGCGACGCCGTGAGGGCATGCAGGAATGCGCTTCCCGACTGAATATTGCCGTTATTTGGGATGATGCCTCATGGGATTTGCACCACTGGCTTGCCAGTGTCGCAGGCAAACATGACCGTGTGCCAAAACGCTGTACCTTCTGCTATCGCCAGCGCCTCAACGCCACTGCCCGTACCGCCAGTACTCTGGGCTTTTCCTGTTTCACATCAAGCCTTCTCTACTCGCGCTATCAAAACCATGAAGACATCTGCCAGAGCGCAAAAACCTTTGCCCAAAGCGAACAGGTCGACTTTTTTTATCAGGATTTCCGCGTGGACTGGCAGGCAGGTATTGATATATCAAAAGCCTGGAATATCTATCGCCAGCCATACTGTGGCTGTATTTATAGTGAAGCGGAGCGTTACGCAAAACAACTTTATAAACTTATTCCCTCTGAAAAGGCATAAACAATAGATTTTTTTCTTGACCTTTGCGCCGCTTTTCCTTAGAAACAATCCTGCGCTAAGCAACTGCATTCCCCGATAGCTCAATCGGCAGAGCGGGTGACTGTTAATCACTAGGTTGGCGGTTCAAGTCCGTCTCGGGGAGCCATAAGAATCAAGCCCATACAGGTTACTGTAAGGGCTTTTTCTTTTTGTATTGTGCAAACTCCAAGCCCTCTCACTCTCCACGCATCTTCTCTCCTCTAAAAATGCCATTTTCTGTCTGTATTTCCCCACACTAAAAAAATGAAGGCACCTCCTGAGAGATGCCCCTGCGTTTTTCTATTCGTCCAAAAGAATTTTACAATTCAATCCGTGTTCCCAAGAGTTTCAGAAAAGCCGCCAGCCAACCAGGATGTCCTGGCCATGCGGGAGTGGTCACCAAGTTGCCATCCACACACACATTGGTGGCAGTGGCGTCCATATCATTCCATGAACCACCTGCTGCCTGAACTTCAGGTTTTACACTCGCGTACGCTGTGCAGGAACGTCCTTTCAGCACATCAGCAGCCACAAGCAACTGAGGGCCATGGCAGACAGCCGCAATGGGCTTTTTGGCATCATTCATTTCCCGAATAATTGCCAGCACACGAGGATCCAGACGCAGATATTCTGGAGCACGACCGCCAGGAATCACCAAAGCATCATAATCCGCACTTTTTATGTTATCAAAATCCGCATTGATGGCGAAATTGTGCCCACGCTTTTCTGAATAGGTCTGGAATCCATCAAAATCATGAATAGCTGTTGCAACAACATCGCCAACTTTTTTACCAGGGCAAACGGCATGCACCTCATGTCCTACCATGAGTAAAGCCTGATATGGAACCATAATTTCATAATCTTCTACAAAGTCCCCTGCCAGAAGCAGGATTTTTTTCTTTGCCATAATGTGTATTCTCCTCAAAAAGTATTTTATATTTCAGAACGTATATCGTCCAGTGTGACAGTACGCTATCGCTCTTCTTGAGACAAGCCATAAATAGGCTCTACTATCTTGGAATTTTTCTGTAGTCTCATATATTTTCAATTTTTGCGCATTCAATATCCAC
>CAMTOM010000209.1 GCA_947074125.1 uncultured Desulfovibrionaceae bacterium | reverse complement strand
TCTGTTACCGAGAGCGGTCCATATAGGTTGTGTATAGCAATAGTCGTACTTTCGCCTGTGACAATAACAACTGTAACACCACAATCCTACATCAGGCCTGAATCATCGGGGACTGTACGTCCTTGTTGGCGAGACTCCTCATGGGCATGACGCAATGCGATACGTGGAAAAGCGTGTGGTATCTGTACGGCACGTAAGGGCGTTCGTTCAATGGTGAGGAGAACGGTTTCGTGAGAAAGAGGTGTCGTTGCGGCAGAAGGATCATCTGGAATGGAAGTGTCTTGAGGCGGTATGCTTACTTCTTTTATGGTATCTGTCACAGGGAGACCAGGAATGACTCCTTGTGCTTCCCCATTCTGAAGAGGTATGAGAACACGCTCTACAAGGTGTGGTGTGAGAAAGGGGCGTGCGGCATCGTGCAGGAGGACATATTGACATTCTGGGGGAAGAGTTTGGAGAGCATTATATACAGAATCCTGACGCAAGGCGCCGCCTGCGACAATTTTCCAGGGGAGTCCCAGAGGTTTTTCTTTCGTGAGTGCCTGCAGACTTTGTTCTGCAAAATCAAGATAATGCTTTGGAAAGACAAAAATGAGTCCCTTAAGCGAAGGAGAGGCAGCAAAGACAGAAGCAGAGTGCCAGAAAAGTGGGGTGTCGCGAAAGGTGAGGAATTGTTTTGGGAGCGGTATTCCTGCTTTTGCCATGCGATTGCCAGAACCAGCAGCCAGTATAACAGCCCATGTGTCAGAAGAATGAAAAGTAGTCATACGCTGTTCCATAGCCTTATATTCGAGAGTGTCTTTTGTTTCCATGAAAAAGGGCGGTGAAGTGGAACTTCATCGCCCTTTGCGCTGAAAAACAAGAGCCGGACGATAAGCCGGGTTCTGTCGCCGCCCTGAAGCGGGGGCCACCATTCCTCTGGGGGTACGGTTACCCGCACCCTCTAGCAACCTACCCGGAAGGTATGGTCGGGCCAACCCCTTCCCTATTTGGTCTTGCTCCGAACGGGGTACACCGAGCATGGCATGTTACCATGCCATCTGGTGGGCTCTTACCCCACCGTTTCACCCTTACCGCAAATGCGGCGGTTTGCTTTCTGTTGCACTGGCCGAGGGTCACCCCTCCCGGGCGTTACCCGGCGTTCTGCCCTGTGGAGCCCGGACTTTCCTCCACGGTATTACCGCAGCGGTGGCCTGTCCGACTCTTGAAAATGAATAATCTTTTGCGATGCAAATAAACTCTGCCCAGTATCAGCGCAAAAAGTACGCCTATGCATGTACTTTTTGGCAAAACACGCTGAGATGGCGAGAGGCTAGTCGTGCAGAGGTTGGGGAATCTTCTTTACTTCTGGCTCAGGAGCTGAGAAGTGTTCGCACCAATACACAAGACGCTGGCAATTCGGGCAGCTCAGAATTTGCTGACCGCGCTGCAATTCAATAAAAGACTGCGGCGGAATCGAAATATTGCAGCCACTGCAAACCCCTTCCTTAACCGAGACAATAACGGGATGTTCCAAATGGCGGCGAATAAATTCATAGCGCATGAACACAGGCTGAGGAATGGTTGCGATGGCGGTTTTACGCTGGCCTTCAAGGTCTACCAGCTTGGCATTTGCCTTTTCCAGCTTGTCCTGGAGACCTTCTTGTTTCACTTCAAGTTCTGCTTTAACACCTGTATGGCTGAGGTCAAGCTCGGCAAGCTTGTCTTTTTGGAGTTGTAATTCCTCGTTGAGAGCCAGGCGCTCTTCCTCACGGGTGTGATTGATTTTTTCCATGCTGTCCATTTCACGCATCATGGCATGGTATTCACGCCCATTTTCTACCTGCATCAATTTGCTTTTGCTTTTTTTGATGCGTGCGGAATCATCATCAATATCCATAGCAAGACGTTTTTGCTGTTCCTGAAGGTGCTCCAGCTTTTCCACAACTTTGCTACGCTGGCCTTCCAGCGCCTGAAAGCGCTGTGAAAGATTTTCCAGCTCAAGTGGGGCTTCTCGCAGTTCCGTTTTGACGGAAAAAATGACATTGTCAACTTTCTGCAATTCCACCAGTTGTGCGATCTGATCAAGATATACGCTCATGCTTCCTCCAGCAATTCAGAGCCTCGGTGTATCGGGCAAACGTTCTCAGTGTGGCAGACAGGCAGTAAAAGGCGATGCCGATGGAATAAAATGTACGTGAACGTCGGCAAGGCTTTCCTGTAATTCATGCGCAAAACGGCGCATCATTTCCTCTTCCAGACTATGATGCCCTGCATCCAGTATGCAGAGCTCAGTTTCCAGAGCCGTATGATACTTCACGTCTCCGGTGATAAAAATATCAGCTTTTGCTTTTTGTGCTGCTTTTGTCAGGGAACTGCCGGAACCTGTACAGTATGCCAGACGCTTGATAGTAGCGGGGGGCTGACCACAAAAAACGGCAGTATCCAGAGAAATATAGGTCGCGAGCTTGTGACAAAGCTCTTGAAATGCAAGAGGCTGTGGCAATGTGCCCGCGCAACCAAAACCATATGTATGGGCGCTGTCGCTGAAGGTCTCTTCCAAAAGGGCACAGTCACGAAGAGAAAGCTCCCGCGCGAGCCAGCTCGCAGGCCCCTGTGGATTGGCATCAAGAGAGGTGTGTGCCGCATACAGGGCAACATCATGACAAAAAAGCTCTCTGAGAACCATATTATAGGCATCCAGACGGGAAGGGAGACGTCCCTGCATGAGAAGAGGGTGGTGGGAAAGGATGCAGCCTGCCTTCAGTTCCAGTGCTTTGCGAACAGATTCAGGAGACGGGTCAAGACAGACAGCCAGAGTAGTAATGTCTGTACGCAGCGAAGCCACTTGCATGCCTGAGCAGTCCCATGAGGCTGCGGCGGGCAGTGGTGCCGTTTTTTCTATTTGTGTGATAATATCAGTGATTTGCATTATATTTTCCAAAAAGGAAGATGCTTTTCCCTAACGGCAGAAGAAGCGCCTTTTCGGAATCCACAGGGTTATGCAGGTATGAGAAAATACCTGTCACAGCAAAACATTTTTTCAGAAAAATCTTTCTGTCCGAAGGTGCTTTATGAAATATCACGCTTCCTGTTGTCAAGGATTTATTAAGGTTTCTGTTACAGATTTTCACGCAAATACCGTATAGCGTTCAGAAAGAGCAGTGTTCCTGGCGGGTCAAGCTCTCCGCGTGTCCAGGCTGGGTGATTGGTAACATGATGAAATGCCTCAGGGTGCGGCATAAGCCCCAAGATGCGTCCTGTAGGATCAGTAAGACCAGCGATTGCCCGTGGCGAACCGTTGGGATTGGCCGGATAGCTTTGTGTCGGTTCCCCCGTTTGGGGGTCGGCGTATTGCAGTGCGATAAGGTTTTCTTTCTCCAAACGGTCAAGGAGGGCATCATCACAGGGAATGAGCTTGCCTTCACCATGGCGCACAGGAATATGCATCATTTCAAGACCCTTGGTGAAAACACAGGGACTGCTGGGATTGGGTTTTAAAAAGACCCAGCGGTCTTCATAGCGGGCAGAATCATTGTGTCCTAGAGAAACCTGCCGTTCAAAGCGTTTTCCGTCCAGTGCAGGAAGTACACCGAGTTTTACCAGCAACTGGAAACCATTGCAGATGCCGAGCAAAAGTTTGCCAGCATCCAGAAATTCTTTCAGACTGTCTACAAGAGGGCGTCCGGAAGCGTCGGTAGAATATTTCCAGCGCATGCTGGCAGCTTGGGCGGCACCGAGATCATCACCATCTAAAAAACCACCAGGAAAAATGAGAAAATGGTAGTCTTTCAGGTGGGTTTTGCCTGCCAGTAAATCTGAAAAGTGAACAATATCAACGCGTTCACTTCCAGCCAAACGGGCGGTATGGGCGCTTTCCATATGGGAATTTGTGCCGTAGCCGGTGATGACGAGCGTATGTACTGCGGGCATGCTGGTTCAAACCTCCGCGTGACCCCTCTTGTATTTGTGGGGTATTTCTTGCGTTTATTGGTAAGATGTATGTAAAA
>CAMTOM010000208.1 GCA_947074125.1 uncultured Desulfovibrionaceae bacterium | reverse complement strand
ATTCGGACTTGCAGCAAAGGCGGCGGGCGTATGCACTTCATCTTAGGACAATACAAGAGAAATATGTCGCGGGGAGTAAAAGATGGGAAAAGTGAGAGAATACACACTCAATAATGATTCAAAAACACTGAAGAACAGAAAAGACGGCCCCTGGAAACAACGGGAAAAAGTGTGTTGATTTGGCAACAAAGACGTTAAAATGGGCGAATGTCCAAATAGCATCTATCCAGAAGTGAAGAAAGCTCATTTGTTTATAGCAAGCACTATACGAGACTTTAAACCATCTGAAATCTTTGACACAGAGATTAGAAAAACACTTTTTGTCATTGATGATTAACAAGTAAACATTATTATGCCCATAAAAAACACTTTCTATCTGTACATTGTATTTCTATTGAGCTTTATACTCTGTTTTACAATGGATATATTAGCCGCACCAACCTATACTAATAGTATTGGCATGGAGTTTGTGCGCATCCCATCAGGAGTATACCTTATGGGTAGCAATAGTAATGATAGTATGCCGGCACGTGAGGTACATATTCGCAAAGACTTCTATCTCAGCAAGCATGAAGTAACGCAGGCACAATGGAAGGCACTGCAAGGGAAAGGAAATCCCAGTGCATTCAAGGGAGAGCGCAAGCCCATCACCAATATTTCATGGGAAGAAGTACAACGCTTCATTGAAGTATTGAATCGGGAAGAACGCACCACAGCCTATCGCCTGCCCACAGAAGCAGAATGGGAATATGCCGCACGTGCCGGAACACAAAGCGAATACCTTTTTGGCAATGATACAAAGAATATTGTTTTTCACGCATGGTATAATTTCAACTCCGCTGGATGCACACAGCCTGTAGGAATGAAAAAAACCAATGCTTTCGGGCTGCATGATATGCAGGGTAATGTCTCTGAATGGGTGCAGGATATGTACGAAGAAAATCCTGTACCCCTAAACACCACTGCAGCACCTACAGATACAACACGCTATCGGGTGGTTCGGGGCTGTAGCTGGCGTCATGATGTCACCATCTGCCGTTCTGCCCAGCGACTCTACTTTGATGCCAATGAACGCCACTCTTTTATTGGCTTCCGCCTGCTTCGCGAAATTGAATAACAATACACCTGTGGCAAGTTTCAAACATTATCTCACCCTCAACACACACAACACTATTGTAAACATCATTCAGGAATCATACTGACAACACTTCTTTTCCCAATCACTACACCCATTACAGGAGAGTTTGACGTGAAGACAAGAATATTCAAAAAGCTGCTTCCCTTGTTTCTCATAACAGCCGTTCTGCTTGCCAGTCCTGCATTCGCTGCTGTTAAAAAAGAAAAAGTACTTCTTGATGCCGACATGGTTGAAGCTTTTGATGATGGCGTTGCCATGATTATGCTGGCCAATGCTCCTGGCGTTGATCTGATAGGTGTCACCACGCTAACAGGCAATTCCTGGGCGGCTGGTGGTCTTGCCTATACCATCAAGCAACTGGAAATCGAAGGGAAAACCTCCATTCCGGTAGCGATGGGATTTGAATACCCTCTGCGTCCGCAACGCCATGCCGGCATCGCTGAAGAGCGCAAACTCTATGGCATGGGACACGATTCCTGGATGGGTTCTTTTGGTGTACCCAAGCCAGAATCATGGCAGGCAGAATATAAGAAGCTCTATGGCGGCACCCCCACCATGACACCCGACAAGCGCCATGCTGTTGATTTTATGATTGATACAATACGTGCGAATCCTGGAGAAGTGACCATCGCCGCTATTGGCCCCTGCACCAACCTTGCTGTTGCCGTGCGCAAAGCCCCCGATATTATCCCGTTGATCAAGCGTGTGATCTATATGGGAGGCGCTTTTTACCAGCAAGGCAATGTTACCCCCACAGCAGAATTCAACTGGTGGTTTGACCCTGAAGCAGCCAAGATCGCCCTCCATACCCCATTCAAAGAACAGATCATTGTTGGTCTTGACGTGTGTGACAAGGTCGTTTTCCGCCAGCCCCACTATGACCGCCTAATACAATCACTGGGCAAGAGCGATCAGGCAAAAATCCTGCGCTCCACTTTCGTGGGACAAACCTTTGAAAAAGATCCCAAGTTTACCCATTTCATTTGGGACGTTATTGTCGCCGCCATTATTATTGATCCTTCTCTCATCACAAATGAAGTCACAGCCTTTGTTGATATCAATGACCAGTACGGCCTCTCCTATGGTCAGTCTATTGCCTATCCCAAGCAAGGCCCTGTGGGCAGCCGCCAAGCCAGAATTATTATGGATGTCAATCAGGATAAGCTTTGGGACATGATCAATGACAAGACATACTGGAAATCAGCTCAATAAGCGTATAGGAAGGGTCTGCTTATGAAACGTACTGTTACCATTTTTGCCTCTTTTCTTGTTTTCCTGTTCCTCTGCTCGTTGCGAACAGAAGCTGTTGAGGTGAATATCCGCAACGAAGAAAACAGCAAGGCAAAGGTCGCGCTGGCTTACTTGCAGGAAGGATCGTTTATTGTCGAGGGCTGGTTCAACATAACACCAGAACAGGTTGAAACGATACAACTGGAAAATGTGGGAGAAAATGACGTTTATATTCTGGTACAGTTTGAAGACACCAGCCTCCAACAACATATTGAAAGTGAATGGGGGGTTGAATGCCCCTTCTCCGATACGGACTTCCGCTACTCCATGCGGGCTGTCGGTGGCAAACCACAGATTGAAGACCCCAATGCTTCCAAAGCCATCTTCCAGAATATTGGGAAGTTCTATAAAATAGACACGAATAAGCTCTGGTTCAATCTGAGCACAGCAGCAGGATAAGCATACATATTGTTTTCTCCTCACAATCCACGAGCGAGGTGTGTGCGTGGAATAAACGCGCACACCTCCAAAGAGTTCTGCCATGCCGCGCAATATCATACTTTTGCTCACAGTCATACTTCTCTTCGCAAGCTCGCGCTACAGTCTGGCTGTGGAGCTGACGCTTCACAATCTTGAGGTATGCGATGTAAAAGTCGCGCTGACATACCTGCGAGGAGACGCTCGCATTGTCGAAGGCTGGTACCTGCTCGAACCAGACGAGAAACGCACAGTAAATCTCCATAGCATTGACAGTAACAGCGTCTATGCCCATGCTGTCTTCGCATATCCACAAATAATACAATACATCCCAGAAAAAACTGCCATTCTTGAAAAGGATATTTTACAGACACACTTCCGCTACTCAGATACCTTATCTGTTCGCCATAATGCACGCAAAGCGATCTTTTATCATATCCTACCACTTCAAATAAAACATACATGCAAGGTCAAAGACACAAGAACCATAAAACTTCTCATTCGTTTGCATTCCAAACCAGACTGATCCTGAAAATTATCCCAATTACAAACACAATGAGCTTGCACCACACGCCCTCATTCTGCCAGGCAAAATACCCGCTTGAGAAAAGAGTACTGGAACATATTACGGCATGACAGATCTTGAATCTATTGCATCCTTCAGATAAGAAGAAAGGAATATCTTTTCCTCCTGATATTTCACTATGAAAACATACTATAGCAACATAAAGAAAGCTTATAAGGCATCTTAACAATACAAACACTGCTATACTTGTTCATAAACAAATATAAAAAGAAGTAAAAAGTAGAGCCACCATGAACAGCATCTTTTTCGCGAACTTCTCCAGACTTGCACTTTCCATTTTCTTACTGTTTGCAGGTCTCGCACCATTCACGGTATATGCCGCTGATATGATCGTGTGGCTTGGAAAATATCTCTATGAAGACATACAGGTCGTAACAGAAATCTGGAGATATCACATCTCCATTTATCAGGTAGAAGACCGATATGTGGCAAATATCTCCGTCGACGCCTTTGAAACCCTTATGCGTACGCATCCTCGCGTCGACGTCGCTGAAATACACATTACACTCCTTTTTGCCCAAGCACTTCCCGACCATGCCTCCTATACCTCCACGCCCTTCAC
>CAMTOM010000207.1 GCA_947074125.1 uncultured Desulfovibrionaceae bacterium | reverse complement strand
AGCCGCATTAATAAATGAAAGCGAAAAAGAAAATGGAATATGAAAAACAAATAGTAATAGAAGTTAGCCTCAAATAGGAAAAAGCACTTGTACAAGAACTTAAAAAAAAAAAAAAACGTCCTGCAACAAATAAATAAGGAACAATCAAGCTGAGGGAACTTATGTGTAAAAAATATGCCTCTGATACTAATATTGATATTGATACGGTGATAAACTTCAGAAACTGGGTTTTCCATCAGACGCCAATAGAGCGTTTTTCAGCTGTACCAGAGCCGATACAAAGTCTCTTTCAGGAAGAGCGCAAAAGCATTCGTGAAAAGCAGGAAAAACGAAAAAGAGAGAATATAAAACAAGATCAGAAGAAAAAAAATGCTTCTAGAGCATAGCCTATTTGACAGGAGCAAGCTCTTTTTATAGACTATAAAAGCTGGCTTTCCCATATAACTGAATTGTTTACGCCTTCTTGGCTGTAGACACCCTCAATTTGTGGGGTAAGTTCAGCTCCGGTATCTCTCTGGGATGACTACGTTACGCTGTAGACACCCTCAATTTGTGGGGTAAGTTCAGCCTCAAAGTATTGTTGGGGGATGCTTTTTATGCTGTAGACACCCTCAATTTGTGGGGTAAGTTCAGCTCGATACAATGGTCATAGCCACCTTGAATGGCTGTAGACACCCTCAATTTGTGGGGTAAGTTCAGCCCGATATTGCAACAAAAAAAGAACCTTGAACGGAGGTACATCACCGCTCAAGGTTCTTTGATTTCGTTATCCTGTCTCTATCTAAAGCGACACTTCAAGACTCGCTACTCTCTTCATAACAGCCCTTCTTTCTCCTTCTTCGCCGCTCCTTTCTCTGGTATTACGCAACAAACTGTTATATGAAACAAGCAACTACACCGGAGTCAAGCACATGGCATCAGAATACTATATCGCAAGCTGCGTTTTCTCGACACAGTTCCCGCAGCACAGCAGCAAAATACAGGCATACATAACACAACGATATAGCATGGCTACCGTACGCTGCTGCATACCCAAATACCGCTTGAGAGACTTTGAAGAAAAAATGCCGGAAGAATATCGTTCACAATGGAAAGCCCTTCCTGATTGTGCCGACTTTCAAGAAGGAGATACCGTCTATTCACTCTGCCATAACTGTTCCAATATTGTCGAAGAAACAAAGAAAGGCGTGAATATCCTGTCTCTTTGGGAGCTTATCGCATCAGACGAGCGCTTTATCTTTCCTGATTATAGCGGGCTTCGCGTGACGGTACAGGACTGCTGGCGCTCAAAAGAACGCCTCGCAGAACAGCACGCAGTAAGAAAACTTTTGCATAAGATGGGCATAGAATGTGTTGAGCTGAAAGATAACTTTGGGCAAACAGACTTCTGCGGCGCTTCACTCTATCGCCCCCAGCCAGCAAGAAACCCCAAACTGTCGCCGCAGCACTATGTCGAAAACGCCAAAGGGAAATTCCTGCCCCACAGCCCTGAGGAACAAAAAAGCATTATGGAAAACTATTGTGAGCAGTTCACCACAGAACACGTCATCTGCTACTGCCACTACTGCCTTGAAGGTTTGCTTCTTGGCGGCACCAAAGCGCAACATATCGCACATCTGCTCTTTGCGTAATATGCCGCACACGCCTGTTTGCGCAATATCACATCATCTACCGTGATACCGCACCGCAAAAGGCATGGGACAGACGCAAGCGCAACGTCCCATCCTTCTGATGCGATCGCGCACATGTCAGGCTTTGTTCTCGTATATGCTGCTCCAGCCAGGGCGGCATATGCGCGCAAATGATCTCCAGCTCCAGAAAAGGCGTTGATGCCAGAAAAGGACGGAGCGCTTTCTTGGACGATATTTCCGGATACGCCGCCTGCACTTCCATTAAATTGATACGGTACACTCCCTCGCTTTCCGTTGGCACAGGCTCTTTAGGCACTGCCGGCTCCTTGCGCATTGACACCATAACCTCAGCCACCAGCGCATCCAGAACTTCAGCATGAAAAGTATCCAGCTCGCACAGGCAAAAACCCATACGGTTCAGCTCTTCATAAAGCACACCACCTATGCTCGTGCCCGCAATAATCGTTCCGGCAGGCAGATCCCGCCCTAAAAGACGGATGCGCGTCCGCATCGCATCAAGCTGTGAACACGCCGCCAGAGTAAAAGGAATCGTACGATCAGCCTCCCAGCCCTCCGTTCCCTGTACACAGGCCTTTTTGCTCCACAAGGCCAAATGTGTGCAGCTTCTCATATCAGCCAGGTGCCCCGCCGCATTTTCAAAAAGCGCAACATGTGTGTATTCCATTTTCGCCTCTCAATAGACTATCGTTACGCATGGCACGCACATCTTCCCGCATGAGGAACACTGTGCCAGCGCATAAAGACATTTTCCGGCAGCAAGGCCGCAGCCTCTGCCTCAAGAGCCGCAGCCCCACACGCGCTGACAGCACAGGAGACATGCCCATCCCGCTCCAAAGCCTCAAGAAAAACCTGCATCGCGCAATTGCCAGCCCTCTCACCTATCCCCCACAGCGTCGTATCCACATACTGTGCGCCCGCCCGTACAGCCATCCATGAATTCGCTACAGCCATCCCAAAATCATTATGCGCGTGCATCTCCACCTCCAAACCTGCATCACATAATGTACCAACAGCTACACGAACCTGTTCTGGCACATAACGCCCCACAGTATCGCTTAAACGTACACGCCTGACGCCTTCTTGCGAGAGGATATGCGCAACCTCGTGCAATTGTGCTCCCTCTGCAAAAGAAGCGTCTTCAAGACCAACACTGACCGTTGCGCCCTCGTGCCCTGCCAGAGCAATACAGCGCACCAGCGTCTTCAGAACCTCCCGCCTCGTGCTTTGCAATTTTCCCTGAATCTGTCTTTCAGAAACAGGACAGCACACATGAATAATATGGGGCTGGCAGTCCAGAGAATGCCGGATATCATCCAGCTTCAGTCTGTTCCACACAGACACACGCGCCCGCAAACACACGTCCATAATGGCACGTATGGTCTGTTTCTCTGCCGCACCCATGGCAGGAACACCCGCCTCTATCTGGTACACGCCCGCCGCATCAAGAAGGTGCGCAAAACGGACTTTTACCGAATGGGAAAAGGCAAAACCAGGTGCCTGCTCGCCATCCCGCAAGGTCGTATCCACCAGCATAACTCCAGACATCACCACCCTCACACACCAAGGCAACAGACAGGAAAAGAATACGAAGCCTCGCCCCGCCTGCATGAACAGGAAACAGTACAGGAACGACACAGCGCAATAAACTGCGCATCACTTAGACTCTGTTCCTGTTGTTCCGCGCACGCACGCACCGCAGCAAGCAGGCTCTCAATCTGGCTGTCATCAAGCGCATAACCCAGCTCTGCCGCCTTAAGGCAAAGAGCGCGTCTGCCAGAGTGCTTGCCCACAATAATAGTCCGCTGCAAGCCCACTTTTTCCGGCGGATACGGTTCATACAGGGCAGGCACCTTATGTATGCCATCTACATGAATACCGGACTCCACCGCAAAGACAGACGATCCCAGTACGGCTTTGTGCGGTGGAATACACACACCGCGCTTTTCAAGCAGTTCCACGGCTTCGCGCAATCGCTCAAGACATCGCACTCCTGTAGCGATTCCCTGAGCTTCCAGCGACAGCACTACTTCTTCCAACGCAAGCCCCATCAGTGTACCATGCACAGCAGAACCACCAATACAGCCCACCAGCCTCACGCCACCATGCCCCAGCCACATAAGCCCCAAAGCTGTGGCACAGGAGGAACGATTGCCCGGCATAAATTCCCAATTGTCATGCGCGGCAAGAATTCTCTCAAAAAAAGCACCGCCATCGGGAAAAAGATGTTCCCCTCCCCGCAAACGCACATGCGAATGCGGCGCCACCATGCAAGCACTATCAAGACCATATGCGACAAGATTTGTCTGCAATGCTTTCGGTACTTCCACAAAAAAACCCATATCATGCAGCAGTACACACCAC
>CAMTOM010000206.1 GCA_947074125.1 uncultured Desulfovibrionaceae bacterium | reverse complement strand
GTGTTATTTGGCAATAAAGATGATATGAAAAAGGACGGAGGGTGGATGACGTGTCAGAAAAAAAAGTGTGCCCAAAAATAGCGGACTGATCTCTACATATTCTGTATAAAAAAAGGACGGTAGGTATCATAGGTGGTGCAAGAGACTTTACTAAAAGGCCATTACAGACGTTTGAGCAGCCTCCCGGAAAATCCGGGAGCGGTAGATGGGGGCTGTCATGAAAGCTAAGGAATTTGAAGCCATTTTCTGGTTTACCGAAGGTGTGATTATTCATCTTTGGGCGGGAAGGAATGAAGTTGTGTATCCTTTTCCCAACTATTATGATGAAGCTATGGATGGGCATACGACACTCTTTGAGCTGCAAAAAGCCCGTTTGGCAGGTTTGTCGTGTGAATATGCCATCCTTGACGGTAAGATGGGTGAATGGCTCGGAAGAAGGCGGCGTCTCCATGAGATCCGAAGCTCATATACAGAAGATCAGCGCCATCAAATGGACGAACGTTTTGCGGGCTATGCGTCGGCCGCTTTTTGGGATTCACGGAGTTGTGCTCTTCCAAGCAAGCTTTCGTTTGAATAAGATTCGTAATAAACAAGAGGGAGGCGCGTGCCTCCCTCTTGTGTTATGATATGTTGTGATCTGCCGTTTTATGCCAACTGTGCCTATTTTACCAGTTGAGTGTATTTTTGAAGGCCTGTGTGAGATTTTCCACTGGTTCATCAAGTACAGTACTGTCGCCTGTGCGTAATACGAGACGGTCATCTTCAGTGACTTCCCCAATGCGCGTGCAAATCTGCCATTTCCCAAGCATATCCAGTAACGGCGTCATATCAGGACGCGCACTGACCAGCATACGGCTGGCAGATTCGCTATAAAGCAGTTCGGTGAGTGACATATCTTCCAGTGCGCGAATACTGTTCAGATCAATACGCGCCCCCAAGCGACCGCCAATACACATTTCGGCAAGTGCGACAGCAAAGCCGCCATCAGAAAGATCATGGCAGGCTGTCAGGGTGCGTTGTGAGAGAAGACCGTGGAGACTGCGATAGCGAGAGAGGGCGGTTTGCGCATCCACATGAGGGATACGTCCACCGCGCAGCCCCAGCTCGCTAGAAGCCTCGCTTCCTGCCATTTCCCGCCAGACACCGCCAAGAAGATAAATATGATCGCCTGCCCGCTTGAAATCACTGGTTTGAGCCTGGGTGACATTATTGATGAAGCCCATGACTGTGAAGAGCACTGTGGGGGGAATGGATATTCTGCTGCCACCGCCAAGGTAGTCATTTTTCATGGAGTCTTTGCCTGAGATACAGGGAACGCCATACGCAAGGGCAAAATGACGTAGAGCATCACAGGCACGGACAAGCTGCGCCAGTTTGTAGTGACCATCGGGATTATTTTCGCTGTGAACAGGGTCGCACCAGCAGAAATTGTCCACCCCAGCCAGACGGTCGGGATCAGCACCTGTTGCCACAGCATTGCGGATGGCTTCATCCATGGCATTGGCCATCATCCAGTAGGTATCATAGTCACTGAACTTGGGGCAGATGCCATGGGCAATAACAAGCCCTGCATCTGATTCGAGCAAGGGGCGGATGACACCAGCATCGGAAGGACCATCGCGCATGACACCACATAAGGGCTTGACGGCACTACCGCCTTTCACTTCGTGGTCATATTGGCGAATGATGTATTCTTTGGAGCAGATATTCAGGCGTCCGAGCATGCGCTTGAGGAAATCTCCCTGAGAGATACCTGTGACATCAACGCGAGTGTCGGGAGTTTCCGGTGTTTTCCAGATCGCATTAAGATGAAGTTGGGGCACGCCATCATGCATGAATTCCATATGCAGCATGGCGACAGGTTTTTCTCCATAACGCACTTCAAAGAAGCCAGAGGAAGTAAAGGTTCCCATTGGGGTGGCTTCCACATCCATACGTTTTGCCAGATCCAGAAAATCTTCCAGACGCTCTGGGGGAACAGCCAAAGTCATACGTTCCTGAGCTTCAGAAAGCAGAATTTCCCAAGGGAGTAGACCGTCATATTTAAGTGGTGCCCTGGCAATATCAAGTACGCATCCGCCCGTATCTTCCGCCATTTCTCCTACTGATGAGGAAAGACCACCTGCGCCATTATCGGTAATGGCATGGTACAGACCAAGATCGCGTGCGCATATAATGAAGTCATACATTTTGCGCTGTGTGATAGGATCGCCAATTTGAACAGCAGTGGCAGGAGATCCCTCGTGCAGTTCTTCAGAAGAGAAGGTAGCGCCGTGAATGCCATCTTTGCCGATGCGTCCACCAGTCATAACAATAATATCACCAGGCAAAGCTTTTTTTTGCCAGCCAGGCTTGCCATTCAGGTCTGCCGGAAGAAGGCCGACAGTGCCGCAATATACAAGGGGCTTGCCCAGATAGCGCTCATCAAAAACCAGTGAACCATTCACTGTGGGCACGCCTGACTTGTTGCCGCCATGTTCCACGCCCTCACGGACACCTTCCAGAATACGGCGCGGGTGCAGGAGGCGCGGGGGGAGTTGTTCGTCATGGAAAGGAGAGGCAAAGCAAAACACATCCGTATTACAGACAAGTTCAGCGCCCATGCCTGTTCCCATGGGGTCGCGGTTGACTCCGACAATGCCCGTGAGCGCGCCACCATATGGGTCGAGAGCCGAGGGGCTATTGTGGGTTTCTACTTTTATACAGGCATCATAGCCATTCGTGAAGGCAACAACGCCCGCATTGTCTTTGAAAACGGATTTGCAGTAATCCTGTGAACCCATACGCTCACGCAGAAGCTGTGTTGCGTCTCGAATACAGCTCTTATAAAGATTGTCCACTTCTGTTGTGCGCTTTGTCTCAGCGTCTGTATAATCTATACGCGAGGCAAATATTTTATGCTTGCAATGTTCTGACCATGTCTGAGCCAGTACTTCCAATTCAGCATCTGTAGGGTCTTCTGGGAGAGCATGTTCTCTTCGCAATGCGATGACTTCAGGACGTTGATAATACGCGCGGATGGTGTGCATCTCGTCAAGGCTGAGTGCCAGAGTGTTTTCTCGGCTGTAGCGGATCATGGTAGCATCATCCATAGTAGAGAGGGGGATGTTGACTACAGTATCGCATGCAGAACCTGTGACTTTGGCAGCGCGGGCACTAAAGCCTGCTTCTCGTGTCCATTCTGCCGCGCTTTTAATGCGAAAACGCTGAATGAGTTGATTGCACAGCAGATCTGTTGCAATATGCTCCATGTCTTCCTGAGTGAGAGATCTGCTGGTGTCCTGGTAAATATGATATTGTATAGACGTGTATACCTGAAGCGTATCGCGAGGAATATTCAAAACCATGGCAATGGTATCGCGTGCTGTACGCGCCTCATTGTCTGTAACACCTGGGCGAAAGGCGACTTCAAGTACCCAGTCCGCCTGTTCAGAGAGGGTCAGTGGCATAAGGGAGGCAAACTGCATGACAGGATCATGGAGGACAGCTTCATTCAGAATGCGATCTACCTGTTCCTGACTAAGACCATCAATGGTAAAAACCTTTGTCTGACGAATAGCCTTAACAGGAATATGCAGTGCTTTGGCGATATGTGTAGCGGTCTTGTGTCCTTGAGTATCGGCAATATGCGGATGCAGCGCAGTTTCCAGACAGTGAAGCATGAAGGGGCTCCCTTATTTTTCTCGTTGTTGCACGTAAGAGATCATATTCAAAAGCAGGGCTTTCTCCGAGCCATCGGGGAAAGTATCAAGAGCTTGTGCAGCTTTGTTCAGACAGTTTCCCGCTTCAGAACGGGTTTGTGCATCAAAGCCCTGAAGTCGTATTTCTTCTCCAATGCGTTTGGCATCTTCTGCAGAAAAAAGCCCATCGGTAAAAGCCTTGTCAAAGAGTTGTCGTGCCTCTGGCGAAAGACTGTTGCGGTACAGGCGTATGGGAGGGGTGAGATTGCCGTCTCGCAGGTCACCTCCAGAAGGTGTTCCGGTCAGACTTTCTGGAGCAAAGTCCAGTGCATCATCGACCATTTGAAAAG
>CAMTOM010000205.1 GCA_947074125.1 uncultured Desulfovibrionaceae bacterium | reverse complement strand
AGACTGATGCTGCACAGCACCTGAAGATCACACCACCCTCTCCCTCATAATACAGGATGACACTGCACAAAAACAACACCATAAACAACCTCTCACCCCAAGGGTGATTTTTCTATAACCATCTAGTATATAACGAAAAATAGAATATCCCTCTTTTCCTCTTGAAAGACACATGTGACATTATTCCTCTACACACAAGCTCCCCCTGCTACTTCAAATAAAGAATAAAGAAAAAAGCCCTGGAATTTACTCTTTCGGGTGGTAGCCCCACTTTTTCAATTCTGCTAGCTTTAGCAATAATACAACTGGCTATTGTTCATACTATTCTCAAGCAAAGATTGCGGCAAAAGGCATGTCTCTTTTGCATACAGGTCTGCCAGCCCAATCTTAAGGAGACTTCAACTATGAAAAGAGTTTGTTTTCGACACCTTTCACGCATCACCCTGTTTGCCTGTCTTGTTATGACTCTTCCCCTCCTGATGCAATGCGCCCTCGCAAAAGATAGCAATGAAGCTCTGATAAGCGTGGAATATATTGGCATCAATCCTGACATCAATGCTATTGACGCAAATAGCCCAGAAATTTTGGGAGATGTGCTGCAATCAATCGCATCCCAAAAACTAGGTACAGATCCTGCCCTTGAAAATGCGTTTTTGTTACGTCCAAGCAAAGCTCTTATTTTGGAATATTTTGCTGTGACAGACCTGTCACCAGAAGGAAAACCGCTTTGAGGAGAGAGCCTGGCATACTCCAAGCTACAAAAGGGAGATGTTTTTCTGTTACGTCATCTTGTTCCTGAAGGCATGCCCAATCTCATGCTCTGCATACAGGACAATACAGAACCTCTCTGCTGGGCACCACAGTTCAGCGGCGAGGATGAATCTCTCATTCTCAGTCCAGGATTTGTCTTGTTTGAAAAAAATAAGGACACCACCTCACAATAACAAAAAAACTGTCTCTTCATAACCAGGAGCGTTTGCGCCAATAGCAACGTTACACACACTCATTCTGATACAGATAAAGGAGCACCCCATGACTATCGCCATCGTTTGCATCATTCTTCTTCTCATTGTTGCTGTTGTTTTTTGGGCAATCAATGTCTACAACCGTCTCATTAACCTTCGTACCCTGAACGAAGAAGGATGGAGCGGCGTGGATGTGCAGCTCAAACGCCGACATGACCTGATTGGCAATCTTGTCAATACAGTCAAGGGCTATATGCAGCATGAAAAAACCGTTCTGGAAGAAATCGCCCGTATGCGTTCTGAAGCGCAACGCGCCGGCAGCGTTGCTGCGGTGGCGGCAGCAGAATCCGGTCTGAGTCAGGCGCTGGGGCGTCTTTTTGCCGTTATGGAAAATTATCCTGACCTTAAAGCCAGCGAAAATACCATGCACCTTCAAGAGTCACTCAGTGAACTGGAAAATGAAATACAGATGGCGCGTCGCTACTACAATGCCACAGTACGCGATCTGAATGTGCTGATTCAGTCTTTCCCCTCCAGTATCATTGCCAAACGCTACAGCTTTGTATTGGCTGAATTCTTTGAATTGGAAAATGCTGCAGAAAGAGCCGCACCTCAGGTACAGTTTTAATGAACGTTCTTGTGCCATCTTTTCAAACCCCTGGATAACATACAGATAACAGGCATCATCTTTGCTAATACAAGGAATGAGCATGAAATATAAACAATTCACTCTGATACCGGTATTGCTTTTCCTTCTGCTGTTTGTTCTTTTCACTCCTGATCTGCGGTCTGAAGAACGCGTTCTCAGTTTTGATGTCACGGCAGCCATTCAGGAAGACGCTTCTATGCTTGTGACGGAGCGCATCCGTGTCAATATCGAACAAAAAAGAATCAGACAGGGCATCACACACGCTTTGCCTATACGGGAGCGCTACGAGAATACAAAGCTGCGCCACTATGGCTTTGAGCTGATCTCTGTCACACTGGATGGAAAACCCGTTAATTACTACAAAAATGAGGCAGGATACTATACCGGACTTGCCATAGGCACAAAAAATGTCGGCGCCCCACTCGGTGAACACACATATGAAATTGTCTATAAAACCACGGGGCATGTTCGTTTTCTGAGCGACAAGGACGAAATCTATTATAATGTTATGGGGAACAATTGGGAGTTTCCCGTTGACCGCCTTTCATTTACCTTGCAGCTCCCCAATAACAATACGGATGCTGTTATTGATGCGCTCGCCTATACTGGCGCTCGTGGCGCATCTGGCAGCGACTACCATATTGAAAACAAGCATATTGTTACAACCACGCGCACATTGAATCCTGGCGAGGGGCTTACTGTTGCTATTGGATGGAAAAAGGGGCTTATTACCCCCCCAAAAGAAACCTTTGCCAATATGATGGGCGCCAACCGTACCCAAGTGCTTGTTGGCATTTTAGGCATTGTGCTCCTGTATTTTCTGATCACCTCAATGATCTTCAAAGCCAGAGTCAAAGGCCCTGTTGTGCCTCTTTTTTCAGCACCCCAAGGCATGACTCCTGGCTATGCCGCCGCATTGCAGGAAAGAGGATATCCGGGACGCATGTTTCATTCTGATATTATCTGGACAGCTATCAATGGCTTTTTACAGCTCAATGCACAAAGCAAGAAAGAAGTATGGCTGGAAAAAAATGCCGTGGTTACAGAATCCAAATGGATGCAGACAAAAGGAGAATGGGCACGCCCTCTCTGTGAACGACTCACACACATACTCTTTCCCCAAAAAGAGGACGCCAGACTCAATCTGCTCAGCGCTGATGGCAGGCAGACTGCTCAAGGCGCTTTTGAAGATTTGCGTTTCAACTATAGCTTACAGTTACAGGGCTTCTGGAAATACACCTATATTCATCTCATTCTCGGAGCCTTGCTTACCATTGGACTGTTCTGTTTTGTCCTCAAATACATTTATACACCAGCAATGCACCTTGGCGAGACATATGATGGAGCACTTCTGTATCTCCTTATCTATGGCACCTGTGTTCTGCTTCTCTGGGCCTGCGTTCTGGGTATCTATAGAGCCATTTACTTTTTTGAAGGTACACGTCGTCTTGTTCTCCTGTGTCTCATGCCCGTTTTAGGAGCGGCTCTTATCTTTGTCCTGTGGCTTTTTACAGAAGAAGACTACCTCTTTCTGGCTCTTTTTTCCGTTACCTTCCTGATCGCCGTCTGGTTTTGCGCACGCATACCACGCTGTGTGACTGCCAAGGGCATGGAAGCCTACCGGCAGGTAGTTGGGCTGGAAATGTACATTCGTACTGCAGAAAAAAATCGGCTGGCGCAAATCAATGCCCCGGAAGACACCGTGGAAAAATTTGAGGAACTTTTACCCTATGCCATTGCCCTGAATTGCGCAGACGTATGGCAAAAGCGCTTTGACAAGCTCTTGCTGGATATAGATTACCATCCTGGATGGTTGCCCAATACTACTGGACAGGATTCGTATCGCAGGCGTGTCCGCATGATTGCTGGCGCTTCCGGTATCGCAGCAGCAGCAGGCCTGTGTGCCAGAGCCTCACGTGAAGCCGCACGGGCACGCATGTTTGATTCCAGCTCTGAGAGCACATCCACTTCCAGAAGCAGCTCCAGAAGTGGTTCCGTTGGTGGTGGTACTGGTGGCTCAAATGTGGGCGGTTGGTAAGCCTCTCTCATCTCCTCACAGCATCAAGCATATAGACCTTATACAAGGAGACAATCATGAAAAATCTCACCATCAAGATGTTTGCTGTTTTTGCATTGCTAGTTTCGTCATTCTGCCTTGCAGATAATGCGGCTGCCTTTTCCACTTCATCTTCTGACACTACAATAAAAATATTTCGCTGGGAGTGTAAGATGTGCAAAATGAGAGCATACACACTCAATAATTATTCAAAATCTCTTCTCGACATCAAAGACAGCCCCTGGAAACACATGGAAAAAGGGGGAGACTTTGTCAACAAAGCCGTCACATGGGGCGAAGTTCGAAAGAACATCGAGGAAGAAGTTACGCAAGAGAAGGGGATGGATCAACTGGAAAAAAGAGAGAGT
>CAMTOM010000204.1 GCA_947074125.1 uncultured Desulfovibrionaceae bacterium | reverse complement strand
CTCGCCAACCGCCACCATAAGAGTTGGCTGGACAGAGTCAATGTACAGATTGGGGATCTTGTCACACGCCCCCTCACCTTCATCAAATCCAAGCGCGTCACAGACGTGCGCCACTAGTTCTATTGCAGGCAGGCAGACCATTCGCATCACGCGCTGCTTGAACGGGTAAAGCAAAATTTAAATTTCTTTTTTGTATAAAGAGTTATCTTTTTAGAAAGATTCAGGCATGCGAATCACCCCGCTCCACGCCAGCACATCCTTTACACTCGAACTAACTACAGCATAATACCCACAAATATTTCTTTTTTGTCTTTCTAAAAGGATTTGCTTGTGTGGATTTATATCCAAGCAAGCCACTCTCTTACGCTGGCACAGAAAATAAAAGTACTTGCATTGCCTCTACTTCTCCGTGTATTCTTTAAGCTAGTTAGAAGGGTAATACCGTCAATACACTTGCAATGTATGCAGACATATTATTCTTGCTGTATTATTTCTTTATGTATTTTTGACCTTTACAAACACAGACAATCGCACAGAGCGATTTTCTGTGCATCGCAGTATACAACGCGGAAAAACGTATGCTCCGTAAAGAACGCTATGCTTTGACTATTATTCTTCTGGTTGCGCTTGCCCCAGGATTCTATGGTGCTGTCTCGTACACATCGAGCACAGACTTTTGCATGTCATGTCATGAAATGCAGGTCTACCGCCAGGAGCAGCAAGCCTCATCTCATGCCAAAGACGCACAGGGCAAGGAAATCGGCTGTGCGCAATGTCACATACCTGGAAGTAATCTCTTCAATATGATGACCGCAAAAGTATATCTTGGCACAAAAGATCTCTGGTCACATTATTCAGGTGCCCCTCTGCCTGACCGAGTTGCCATGCAGCCCATTGCCCGTCGTTTTACCAAGGATGCCAACTGTCGTGCCTGCCACAAAGATCTGACTAAAAATGCTAAAAATGATGGCCCCATTTCTCCAGAAGGAGATCTCGCGCATCAAGCATATCTGGGCAAAAATGGTCAGTCACGCAATGGATGTGCAGGCTGTCATACCAATATGGCGCATCTCCCCGTCTTTGATCAGCGTATCCCTAAAAATGCCGTTTTTCTTAAAAAACTCAAGGAGAACCAGCCGTGAGATTGGATGCCCTCCGAAACCCGAAGGTTTGGATTCCACTCCTAATACTTTTATTCTGCGTGCTTGTGGGTGGTTATCTACTCAATCTTCGTCTGGCCTTCCCTGAAGTAAAATGCGAGGCTGCCCGTCATCTGACGCCACCGCAATCGGCTGGAGACTGTTATGGATGCCATGTCAAGGCAACCCCCAAGCAAGCACAATTCTGGTATGAAAGCAAACATGGCGTTACTCTGGTACGCTGCCAAACCTGCCACGGACAACCAGACGGTCAGGGTGCCATTCCATTTACGCGCACACCAGGCACGGATATTTGCGCCCGATGCCACTCGCTAGCAATAGAACGCATGGAAGAAAAGTTTGGTAAAGTGGATAACTGTTCTACATGCCATCCTTTCCATCAGAGTCCCATACACGGCAAGGCATACGAATACCGTCAGGCCAGTACCAAGACGGATTTGTAGGAGGTAAACCCCATGGATGTTTCCAGACGCGAATTCCTGCGCTATCTCGCTATGTCTGCTGCTATGGCGGCTATATCCGGCACCACAGGCACAGATACAGCTCTTGCTGCCTCTGCACAAAATGAGGGGCCAGATACTTGGGTTAAGGGTGTTTGCCGCTATTGTGGCACAGGCTGTGGGGTTATCATTGGCACGCGCAATGGCAAAGCTGTTGCCATCAAGGGAGACCCTGCCAACCATAATGCGGGGCTCTTATGCCTCAAAGGCTCGCTCCTGCTTCCCGTACTCAACTCACCAGACAGGGTAACACAGCCGTTATTGCGCAAAACAAAAAAAGACCAGCTTACACCTGTCTCATGGGATGAAGCTCTTGACTTCATGGCAAAAAAATTTCGAGATTCCATTGATACCTATGGGCCTGATTCAGTCGCCTGGTATGGCTCAGGTCAGTGCCTGACAGAAGAAAGCTATCTCGCCAATAAAATATTTAAAGGAGGGTTCGGTACCAATAATGTCGACGGTAACCCTCGCTTATGTATGGCATCTGCTGTAGGAGGCTATCTCACGTCATTTGGCAAGGATGAACCTATGGGTTCCTATGCCGATATAGACCATGCCACCTGCTTTTTCATCATTGGCTCCAATACATCAGAAGCCCATCCGGTTCTCTTCCGGCGAATCGCCCGCCGCAAGCAGGCTGACCCTGGCGTTAAAATCATCGTCGCCGATCCGCGCAAAACCAATACTGCCCGTATTGCCGATATGCACATCGCATTTCGTCCCGGAACAGATCTGGCTCTGATGAACAGCATGGCCTGGGTCATGATTCATGAAGAGCTGGATAATACCCGCTTCTGGCAAAAATACGTCAGCTTTATGAATACTGATGGTCAAAAGGTTTCTTTTGATGCGTATCGCTCATTCCTTGAGGGCTACCGCCCAGAGAATGTGGCAAAAATCTGTCGTATACCAGAAAAACAGATTTATGAAGCTGCCCAGATATTCGCAGAGTCTCCGGCGACCATGAGTTTATGGTGTATGGGGATAAATCAGCGCGTTCAGGGCGTTTTTGCAAACAACCTTATCCATAACCTTCATTTGCTTACCGGACAGATATGCCGCCCGGGGGCAACAAGTTTTTCTCTGACTGGGCAGCCCAATGCCTGTGGCGGCGTGCGTGATGCGGGAGCATTATCACATGTACTTCCCGCAGGCAGATCCATCACAGATCCCAAGCACCGTGCGATTACGGAAAAACTCTGGAACCTGCCCCCAGGACGCATCAGCCCCAAACCTGGTCATCATGCTGTGGCACTCTTTGAAGCCGTCGGGCGTAATGACGTGCGGGCTTTGCTCATTTGCGAGACAAATCCAGCTCAAACCCTGCCCAACCTTGTCAAAGTGCAGCGCGCCCTTTCATTCACTGAGGCTTTTATTACCTGTATTGAAGCCTTCCCTGACGCTATTACTCTGCGCTATGCGGATCTGATTCTGCCCCCTGCTTTTTGGTGTGAACGCGATGGCGTCTATGGCTGTGGCGAACGACGCTATGCGCTTATTGAAAAAGCAGTAGAGCCACCTGCGGGCTGTCGCCCTACAATAGAAACTCTTATCGACTTTGCCAAAAGAGCAGGTGTTGATCCCAAGCTTGTTGATTTTACAAGCGCAGAAGATATCTGGAATGAATGGCGTCTCTTCTCAAAAGACACCACATACGACTTTTCCGGTATGACCCGCGAACGCTTGCGCAAAGAATCGGGCATTCTCTGGCCCTGCCCAAATGAAAAGCACCCGGGAACGCCCATGCGCTACGTGCGTGGCGTTGACCCTGTTATTCCAGAAAAGCATCCCAACAAGTACTTTTTCTACGGCAAAGAAGATGGCAGAGCCGTCATCTGGTTACGCCCCTATAAAGGAGCGGCAGAAGAACCGGATGCTTCCTACCCGTTCTACCTGACGTCCATACGGGTTATTGACCATTGGCACACGGCTACCATGACTGGCAAAGTCCCAGAGCTGAACAAAGCCAATCCTGAAGCTTTTGTTGAAGTTAACCCTGAAGATGCTGAAGCGGCGGGTATCAAGCATGGGGACATTGTTGTCGTCGAAACACGACGCGACCTGATGAAGCTTCCTGCACGTGTGACAGACACCTGTCGTCCAGGACTTATTGCCGTGCCTTTTTTTGATCCCACTAAACTGGTAAACCGACTCTTTCTTGACGCCACAGATATTGCCTCACGCGAGCCAGAGTATAAAATCTGTGCCGCACGCTTGAGAAAGCCGTAATCATTTCAGACAAGTGGTATTACAGGTCTCTTCTGTAATACCACTTGCTGTATGCTTTTCCAGAGCATACACTGGCTGATGCCATTTTCTCTTCTATTGTTAAGAGATGATGCGTTCTTGTTTTTCGGAGGTCTATACCATGGCTAT
>CAMTOM010000203.1 GCA_947074125.1 uncultured Desulfovibrionaceae bacterium | reverse complement strand
GATCGCTGATCTTTATGATGTGGAAGACTGTATTACCTATGTGCGTGGGCACGCTGCCAATGTTTCAACGTTGGGCTTTTTGTTTGGCTCACGTGCTGTGATATTCCACGATGGGCTTGCACATAATTCTCTTGTGCAGGGAGCAAAACTTTCGGGCGCAACTCGTATTTCCTATCCGCATAATGACCCTGATGCCCTGGAAGCCCTGCTCAAAGAAAAACGCTCTACGGCAAAGCGTGCGATTATTGTTACTGAAGGCTTGTTCAGTATGGATGGCAATATTCCTGATCTGCCACGCCTGGTTGAGCTGAAAAAGCGTTATGACTGCATGTTGATGGTTGATGAGGCTCACTCTTTGGGAGTATTGGGAAAGACAGGTCGTGGCATCCGTGAACATTACAATGTTTTGCCACAAGACGTGGATATGTGGATGAGTACGCTCAGTAAGTCCATGTGTGGTTGCGGTGGCTTTATTGCCGGCAGTCATGAACTGATAGAGCTTTTGAAGCATGGTTCGCCAGGTTTTGTATTCAGTGTTGGGATGCCGCCTGTTGTGGCTGTAGCCTGTAAAAAAGCTTTGGATATTATGCTTCGTGAACCGGAGCGTGTGCATAAAATTCAGCATATCAGCCGTTATTTTCTGGAATACGCACAGCGTCTTGGTTTGGATGTAGGAGCTGCCCAGGGGTACGCCAATGTTCCTGTGATTGTGGGAGATTCCATGTGTGCGGGATTTCTTGCCAATGCGCTTTTCAAGCGGGGCGTGTATGTTATGCCCATTACATTTCCGGCAGTGAAAGAAGGAACCTCGCGTTTGCGCTTTTTCCTTTCTGCGGCGCATACTGAAGAAGACTGTCGTATGACATTGGATCTCGTCGTCGAAGAACTGCCCAAAGTACGCACCATGCTGTCTGAAATGAACTATTTGCAGGGAGAATAAGTCCTGCTTCACAATATTGGGAGGGGTCGGATCAGTATTGGTTCGGCCTTCTTTTTTGAGATGCTGTTATGAAGCAAACGGTCTATGTTGTTTGCAGTATTGATGTTGAGGAAGAGGGACTTTTTGGTGGTACGTATGCCAGAGATGGCCTTTCGTTGCGCAATGTTGCGGAGCTTGTCCGTTTGCGTCCTCTGCTGGAGCGGCATATTCCCATAACACTACTGTGTACGCAGAGTGTTTTTGCTGATAGCGCGGCATGTCATGTGCTGGAGCAGATGCGTGATGCCTATGGCGCAGAGATTGGGGCACATTTGCATCATTGGAACACACCACCTTTGTATCCCGCACCTTTTTCTGGTCGCAAGGGTGTTCTGACGCGCTATTTACCACAGCATCTTGCACGGGAGAAGCTGTCTGTTCTTCTGGAGGCAGGGCGTGTGTTCCAGGGAGCCTCGCTACATTCGTTTCGTATGGGGCGCTGGGATCTTGGTCGTGAAATGTGGCCTTTGCTGGCAGAACAGGGTATTCTGACAGATGCCTCTGTGCGCCCGCTCCATTGCGGCTATGGAATGCCTGATCATTTTGCGGCACAAGCCGATCCCTATCGAGTACCTGTTGGCACAAAAGAGATTTTTGAGGTGCCATTGACCTGTGTGCCCTTATGCCGCTCACTGCCGAAATATATTCGCTTTTGGGCAAGAGGGAAGGAAGCAGAGAAAATACCTGCTGCAAGCATAAATGCGATACAAAACAAAGAGGGGGCAGATGCGGTCATGCCCATGCGTGGCAAAGTATCCTCCTTCGCGGCTTCCATACAAAAATGGGGTGCGCTGATGGTATTGCCAGTCTATCATCCCTTATGGTTTATGCGTTTTGCGACACAGCGTCATCTTTCGCGTGGGGGGAAGGTGCTTTCCCTAACGTGGCATTCTTCGGAGATGCTGCCTGGAGGGGCACCGCATATGCCAGATGAAGCTGCTGTGAGCAGCCTGTTGCGCAAGATGTGCGCGTATGTGGATTGGCTGGAATCTTTTTGTTATGTGCGTCCCGTGACGATGGATACGCTTCGGCAGACTCTGGGGGCTACAGCGCCGCTACAAATATTGCCCGATACTGAGGGAGACTGGACGACAGGAGTCAATGATGCAACATGATAACACTGGCCTTTGCCCAACAGCACCACCGGAAAATATAATGCCCATGCCGCGCATTGCGTATGTACTGCTTTGGTATCCGCTTTTTACGCAGCCTTTTATTTTTAGGGAAGTGGAGGGGCTGAAAAAGCTTATGCCGCTTAAGGTATATAGTTTGTATGCCTTGAATTTACGACAGTGCTCAGAAGAGATGCGTGCTGCGGCATCTGAGACACAGGCTTTTGGTTCTCGCCATGTATTCGCTTTTTTGGGAGAGTTTTTTCGGCAGTGCTTTTCACATCCGCGCCGGACGTGGCATTTGTTTAAGCGAAGTGTATGTCGCCGATGGTCAAGTCTGGAAATTCTGGGAGAAAATCTTTGGGCTTTTCTGGCAGGGCTGTATCTGGCAAAAGTCTTTGCTCGTGATGGGATTGAACAGATTCATGCTCCCTGGCCTCGTGGGACTGCTACTGCTGCCTGGGTAGCCTCATCATTGACGGGCATTCCTTTTTCGACATTGGCACGTGCGGACAATCTGAGTCCGGCTGATCCTGATTTTCTTGACAAGCTTGAAGCAGCGGCCTTTATCCGTACGAACAATGCGGCGGACAAAGAACGTATGATCGCCATGATGCCTGATCAGGAAGCTGCGCGTCGTAAAGTCCACCTGATATACAACAGCCTGACTCTGCCCGTCATGGGGCGTTGTCCTGTGCAGATGCCGTCTCCTGTGCGTCTCCTCGCTTTAGGTCGTTTTGATGTGACAAAAGGTTTTGAGTATCTGCTCGAAGCCTGTTTTTTGTTAAAGCAGCAGAACATTGCCTTTACGCTTACCCTGGCTGGTGGCGGTGGCGCGATTATGGGCTTGGGGAATCTAGGGAGCAAACTTGAAAAGATGCGGCAGGATTTCGGATTGGAATCGCAGATCGTGATGCCTGGTCTTGTGACGCATAGCGAGCTTCCCCGCCTTCTTATGGAGCATGATATTTTTGTGGCACCTTGTGTGATCCACGATGATGGGCGAAGAGATGGTATCCCCAATGTTGCCATTGAAGCTATGGCGTATGGTATGCCCATTGTGGCGACTGCGGTTAACGGTCTGCCTGAGATTGTGCTGGATGGTGAGACGGGTTTGCTGGTAGAACAGAAAAATCCTGAAGCACTGGCAGAAGCTGTAAAGCGCTTTGTGGCAGATCCAGACGCGGCACGCCGTATGGGAGCCAATGCTGCCAGTCTGATAAAAACAATGTTTGATCCGCAAACCAATACAGGACGCCTGTGTGATTTGTATCAGGAGCAGCATCATCTTTTACGAGGGAAAACATGTGCGGTATAGCGGGCATCTGTGCGTTATCTGGCGGATTGCCATCGGAAGCTGAGATTTGGGTCAAGAGCGCAACGGACATGATGCGCCATCGTGGACCGGACGGTTCTGGCGTATGGTGTGGCGAGGGTGTGGTCTTGGGACATCGGCGTCTTTCCATTATTGACCTTTCCACAGGAGCGCAGCCCATGAGCGATGCGTCTGGGCAGACTGTGGTGACATTTAATGGCGAGATCTACAACTTTGCTACAGTGCGCAAAGAGCTTGAGTTGTTGGGTTTTGTGTTTATGACAACATCTGACACCGAAGTGATTTTGCATGGATGGCGGGCATGGGGAGCGGCATGTGTGGAGCATTTTGAGGGCATGTTTGCTTTCGCGCTTTGGGATGCCCGTGAGAAGACACTTTTTTGCGCCCGCGATCGCTTTGGCAAGAAGCCCTTTTTTTATACGATGCAGCAGGGGCGTTTTTATTTTGCTTCTGAGCTGTCAGCTCTGGCAGCGATACCTGGACTTGTGCTTACTGTCGCCAGACGGAGTCTGATTCGCTATCTTGCCTACGAATATGTTCCGACACCAGCATGTCTTTATGAGCCGGTGCGCAAACTGGAGCCACCATATACGCTGATGCTGCATGATGGACTTTTTCAGACCAGGCGTTCTTTGGCTATTCCCGTACCAGAA
>CAMTOM010000202.1 GCA_947074125.1 uncultured Desulfovibrionaceae bacterium | reverse complement strand
GCGAGGAATGTTAACCGGGTGGAAGCCGCCGAGGTAGCCTACGCTCAGGCTGGCAGAGTACGAAAATTCCAAAAGCCATCAATCTGTGACAAGCTTTCTGTCCTTCATAATCTTGAACTGGCCCTCGCAGGACGCAAACGGGTATGGGAAACATTCCGCGCGCATTTGAGTGGTGAACAGCGCGATGACCTGGAAGGCGTTTTGGAGCGCATTCGCCTCACAGATGCCGCACATATTCTGGCAGGAAAACTCTCACATGGTCAAAAACAATGGCTCGAAATCGGTATGCTGCTTATGCAAAAACCACGTTTACTCCTGCTTGATGAACCCGTTGCGGGCATGACGCCGCAAGAAATCGACAGAACCATTGAACTTCTTCATGAACTGGAAGGCAAGCAAAGCATCGTTGTCGTGGAACACGATATGGAATTCATCCGCTCCATTGCCCATACCGTTACCGTATTGCATCAGGGAACAGTACTGGCAGAAGGAAGTATGGACGAAATGCAGCGTCATCCTGCTGTTGTGGAAGCGTATCTGGGAGAACCCCTATGTTAACCATTGAAAATCTGAATCAGTTCTATGTAGAAAGCCACATTTTACGTGATACCAGCATGCAGGTACGTGAAGGCGCATGCACCTGTCTTATGGGGCGAAATGGTGTGGGCAAAACCACATTGCTCCAATGTATTATGGGACTTCTCCCCTCACGAAGCGGATCTATGCTATTTAAAGGAACAGAGCTTCGCAGCCTGCGTGCTGAGGAAAGAGCAAAACTGGGCATAGGCTATGTGCCCCAAGGGCGCCAGATTTTTCCTCTCATGACCGTTGAGGAAAACATGCTGACCGGTCTTCCCATGCGCAAGGACAAGGCAAAGGAAATCCCTCCTTTTATTTTTGAATTCTTTCCTGTCCTGCGCGAAATGCTCCATCGACGCGGTGGCGACCTTTCCGGTGGGCAGCAGCAACAGCTTGCCATCGCCCGTGCTCTCATTATTGACCCCTGCCTGTTGATACTTGATGAGCCTACAGAAGGAATACAGCCCAATATTGTACAGGAGATCGCCACGACTATTAAGCGTTTGAATCAGGAACTGGGGATGACGGTTTTGCTTGTTGAACAAAAAGTTCCCTTCGCGCGCTATCTTGCGGACTGGTACTGCATTATGGAACGTGGTCATATTGTTTCAGAAGGCTCCATGGACGGGCTTGATGCCGCCACCGTCAAAGCCTTCCTTTCGGTATAGGAGTACCCCGTGTATTGTGAGACCGCACATTTCCTTGATGCAGAGAGCAATGACACTTCCCATCTGCCAGAAACGACTGCATCTGGCTTTGCCTCAGACAGTGGTCATTGCTTCACATCAGCACGACAATGGGCGGCTTCTCTCAATCTGACCTTTGATGCTTCTGAACACAAAACACGACTGCGACACATGAAATTTAAGGGGCCGTTGCGCGTGCAGCGCCCCTTCTATCCTGAGACCGCAGGAGAAAACGCCTGGGCAGATCCCTGCCATTGCTACCTGCTTCATCCCCCTGGTGGCATGGTCAGCGGCGACACCTTACACATTACAGTCAACATGCACGCAAAGGCACATGCCCTGCTGACAACGCCTTCCGCAGGCAAGGTCTATGCTGCCGACAGCCATAATGTCGCCCAGCGTCAGGATGTTCGTGCCACTCTTGATAATGCTGTTCTGGAATGGCTGCCACAGGAAAACATTATTTTTAACAAAGCCAAAGCCGAACTCACAACACATATTGCAATGGATGCCCAAAGCATCCTTATCGGATGGGATATTGTCTGCCTCGGACGTCCTGCTGCGGGCGAAGACTTTAGCCAGGGCAGCCTTTTGCAATCATTGCGTATTGACAGGGATGGTATGCCCCTGGTTCATGAACGCCTCATGCTGCACCCTGGTTCATCCCTGCATACCTCAGCCTGTGGACTCGCGAAGCAACCCGTATTTATGACCATGTTTGCTGTTGCCCCCAAAAAAGTCTCTACAGATTTTTCTCAAGATCTTGACGCCTGCCGACAGGATCTCTCAGAACGTATTGCCCTCTGGCAGCGTCATCAGGCCATTCACTGCCGTGCAGGCATTACCCTGCGTGGTGATGTGCTCCTGACACGCTTTCTTGGTTCAGAGACAATGCTTGCCAGAGAACTTGCTGTACTTGTTTGGGAAAGCATACGTCCTTTGTTTATTGGTCGTCCCGCACACCCTCCCCGTATCTGGAATGTATGACAAGGAGAATAGAATGGAATTACTCCCCAGAGAAAAAGATAAGCTGCTCCTCTTTACCGCAGGATTGCTCGCCGAGCGCCGCAAGGCACGCGGTCTTAAGCTCAACTATCCAGAAGCTGTAGCCTATATCAGTCTTGCTGTCATGGAAGGAGCCAGAGATGGACGTGAGGTTGCTGATCTCATGAGTTCCTGCCGCGAGATTCTCACTCGCGCAGATGTGATGGAAGGCGTTGCAGAAATGATCCACGAAGTTCAGGTAGAGGCCACATTTCCAGATGGCACCAAGCTTGTCACGGTACATGACCCTATTCAGTAAAGGAGAGAAGAATGATCCCCGGAGAACTCCATCTTGCTCCAGAACCCATTGAGCTGAATGCTGACCGCCCCAAAGTGACGCTAACGGTCTCCAATACCGCAGACCGTCCTGTGCAGGTGGGATCACACTATCATTTCTATGAAGTAAACACCGCCCTTCTCTTTGACAGGGAAAAAGCACGTGGCTGCCGACTGGATATTCCCTCTGGCACCGCAGTCCGCTTTGAACCAGGACAAAGCCGCACTGTCACCCTGATTCCCTATTCTGGCTCACGCGCAATATATGGTTTTCAGGGAAAAATCATGGGACAGCTCAATGCCTTGGAGGAAAACAAATGACCCAGATCAGCAGAGCTCAATATGTAGAAATGTTTGGTCCCACAACAGGTGACCGCATCCGCCTTGCCGATACAGATCTGTGGATTGAGGTAGAAAAAGACCATACCACTTACGGAGAAGAAGTCACGTTCGGTGGCGGTAAAGTCATTCGTGATGGCATGGGACAAAGCCAGCGCTCTGGCACAATGGTTATGGATACTGTCATTACCAATGCTGTTGTTGTGGATTATGATGGCATTATAAAAGCAGACATTGGCATTCGGGATGGCCGTATCGCCGCCATCGGCAAGGCAGGCAATCCTGATATTCAGGATAATGTCACCATTATCATTGGCCCCACAACGGAAATTATTGCCGGAGAAGGATGCCTGATAACGGCAGGTGGCATGGATTCTCATATCCACTTTATCGCACCACAACAGGTAGAAGAAGCTCTGTGCAGCGGCATCACTACCATGCTTGGTGGCGGCACAGGACCAGCAACCGGAACCAATGCCACCACATGTACCCCAGGTGCGTGGCATCTTGGGCGCATGTTTGCTGCCTGCGACAGTATGCCCATGAATTTTGGTTTTCTTGGCAAGGGGAATGCCAGCCGTCCAGAAGCTTTATGCGAACAGCTTGAAGCAGGTGCCTGCGGTCTGAAACTTCATGAAGACTGGGGCACAACACCTGCTGCCATTGACTGCTGTCTCTCGGTTGCTGACGAATATGATGTACAGGTAGCCATTCACACGGACACGCTGAATGAAAGTGGCTTTGTTGAAGATACGCTGAATGCCTTTAAGGGACGTACCATCCACACCTATCATACCGAAGGTGCTGGAGGAGGTCATGCGCCGGATATTATCAAGGCATGTACTCTGCCCAATGTTCTCCCCTCCTCAACCAACCCCACACGTCCCTATACTGTCAACACTGTTGATGAGCATCTTGATATGCTTATGGTCTGTCACCACCTTAATCCCGCGCTGCCTGAGGATGTGGCTTTTGCAGATTCACGAATCCGACGCGTGCCCATTGCTGCAGAAGATATTTTGCATGATCTGTGAGCGCCTTCCATGCTCTCTTCCGACTCACATGCCATTGGGCGTGTGGGAACAGTCGTTATACGACCATGGCCGCAAGCCCATCAAAGCAAAGTACAGCGTGGTGCCCTGCCTTAAGATGCCGGACACTGGAATGATAACTTCCGCGT
>CAMTOM010000201.1 GCA_947074125.1 uncultured Desulfovibrionaceae bacterium | reverse complement strand
ACCGTCAAAAAGATGTGAGTCGCTGGCTTGAGCATCCTTATAGCCGCATGCTGTATCCTCAAATAAATACGAATGACGGGCAGGATGACCAACAGACTCTTCACCAAGGCTCTCTAGTATTTTCGGAGCAGGAAAAATCTCCGACCAACCTCCTCATAGAGCGATTCGACCCACAGGCGCCCTTTATTTCACTCTCCACCTTGCGCTGTGAACATAAAGACGCCTATACCATTTTCTATCAGGAATTGACTGATACATGCCTGACACGCTTTGCCAGCGTCAGCACATTGCAAGACCTTACTGACGCGCTGGAAGGTCTGATCACATTCCTGCTCACCTATGGCAGCTCTCTCTGGAAGCGCTTTCCGCTGGATGCAGAAGCCATCTACCGTATGACACACCATGTGCTGCCACAAATGCGGGATTCCCTTCTCGCAACTGAACCTCTCTCCCAGGCAACACTGCACCGCTTTCTGAAAGAAATTCTCGAACAGGAGCGTATTCCTTTCGAGGCAGACCCTATTACAGGTCTTCAGGTGCTGGGTATGCTGGAAACACGCCTTTTACAGTTTGACGAGGTCTATCTTATCGACGCAACAGATAACGCTCTTCCGGGCAATCCAGCTCAAGATCCTTTACTCCCCGATGCCTTGCGGCGCCTCATTGGTCTGCCCACAGGACGACGGCGGGAACTGACCGTTGCGCACAATCTTTACCGTCTGCTCCAGAGCACGCATAAAGCGCATATCTTCTGGCAGGAAAGCACACAAAAATCGGAACTCTTCGATAATAAAAGCAGCCGAAGCCGCTTTATCGAACAGCTCCTCTGGGAAAAAGAAAAAACAGACCGCCAGCGCCTGAAAGCTGATCATCCCGATCTGCATAGCATCACCTTTCCCATTAGCCCTGTCAGCACACAGCGCCGTTCTCTCCCTGTCACCAGCAATCTGCATGAAAGCCGCGAACGACTCTTCCAAAGCCCTCTTGCCGCTACAACACTCAATACCTGGCTCACATGCCCCTTCCGCTTTGCCATGCGCTATCTGTGCAATATTAGACCCCTTAAAGAACTTCAGGAAGGGGATGATCCTGCCCGCGTGGGAGAGCTGCTCCATACCATCCTGCATGAGCTTTATAAAAGCCGCATCGGCAAAACAATATTGCGCCACGACATCAGTGATGCAGAAATACAGGAAACAATCATAAAACAGCTCGCCCTCTCTCCTCTACAAAGCACACTGCCGCCTGCCAATTTTCTTATGCTGCAAGAAGCTCTTCCCCTGCGACTGAAAAACTTTTTTGCAGCACAGCCAGAGCAAACACTTCTTTTCTCACTGGAACAAAAACTGGAGACGAGCTTTCCCGAAGCAAACTGCCGTCTTCAGGGACGTATTGACCGTATGGATGTTCGGGAAAAACAACTCCATATTCTCGACTATAAAAGTGGAAACATTCACCCCATCAGCGCAGACATCTGGACAGATACGCTTTTCTGGGACACCCTGGAAGAAGCGCTGGCAGGAACAGCATCCATGAATACCCCCGCAGAAGAAAGCATACGGGAACATATTCCCGACATACAGCTTCCACTCTATCTGCACCTTGCACAGTCCACACAAAAAATCACGGCAGGGAACGCCGCCTGGGTACATTTACGCGATGATGGCAAGGAAAAATGTCTTTTGGAAGGCCCCCTCATGCCAGAGGAAACATATATCATCATTAGCAGGCGCATTCCCCGTCTTCTCACCTTCATTTTACAGCGCTTGCGCGAAACAAACGACTTTCCTGCACGGGAAAGCCGCGCATGCACATGGTGTGATTATCGCTCGCTATGCACTGTCTAGCAGTGCCCAGACACGATATTGTGCCTTTGAGACGTCCTTTTTTTCACAAAAATCTTTCCTCATAGCAGAAGAGCTATTGCCCATCGTAAAGGAATCACGTACTCTCAAAAGAGGAAAACATCTTATGTGGGGTCATTGAAGAAAGGATTTTACTCCTACTCCCTGTTCCCTGCTGCCGCATACATGCACACCAAGTTATATGGCATGCTGTCCGGCAATAACAGTTCTACACAGGACAACTATGGAGGGTATCCATGTCCTTTCCCGAATTAAAAATTGGCGATCTGACGGCTCGTATGCCCATCATTCAAGGTGGTATGGGCGTTGGTATTTCTCTTTCGCGTCTGGCCTCAGCAGTTGCCAACCAGGGAGGCATTGGCGTCATTGCTGGTGCCATGATTGGCATGCGTGAACCAGATGTCGCCCAAAACCCGCTGGAAGCCAACCTGCGCGCCCTGCGAGACGAAATCTGCAAAGCACGTGAAATGACTTCAGGCATCGTCGGTGTCAACATTATGGTCGCACTGACAACCTTCCGTGATATGGTACGTACCGCTATTGAAAAACGTGCCGATATTATTTTTTCCGGAGCAGGCCTGCCTCTTGATATGCCCAAACTTCTTCTTGAAATGTGCGAACAGAAAAAAGAAGAATTCCGTACACGGCTCGTACCTATTGTCTCTTCAGGGCGCGCTGCCAATATTATTACCAGAAAATGGCTCTCACGTTTTGACTATCTTCCTGACGCTTTTGTTGTTGAAGGCCCCAAAGCTGGTGGACATCTTGGCTTCAGACCCGAAGATATCACCGACCCCAATCATGCCCTCGAAAAGCTGGTTCCTGAAGTTGTAGACGCGGTAAAATCCTTTGAAGACAAAAAAGGACGCGCCATCCCTATTATTGCCGCAGGCGGTGTCTATACTGGTGCTGACATCAAACGCTTTCTTGACCTTGGCGCTTCCGGCGTTCAGATGGGTACGCGTTTTGTCGCAACACATGAATGCGATGCCGATGTGCGCTTTAAAGAGTGCTACTTGAGCGCGAAGGAAGAGGACATAACTATCATTAAGAGCCCTGTGGGAATGCCTGGACGGGCACTGCAAAATTCTTTCATAGAAAGTATGCGCGAAGGAACCAAAAAACCCTTCAAGTGTATTTTCCACTGCGTGAGTACCTGCGAACAGGAAAAAACGCCTTATTGTATCGCCGCAGCGCTGATCAACGCCATGAAAGGCAATCTGGAGCGCGGCTTTGCTTTTTGTGGCTCCAATGTTGCGCGCATCAATCAGATTATTTCTGTGAACGAGCTTATGACCTCGCTCCAAAAAGAATTTGACGAAGCCGTTGCCAGCCTGAGCGCAAAACTGCAAAAAAACTAATATATCTCTCATCGTAAAGCCGATGGAATACAAAAATTTTCCATCGGCTTTTTTTGTTTCACAGGCTCCAGGTGAAAGGTTACAACAAAAGGATAATAAAAAAGGCATATCGCAAAAGACTTGCCTTTTGTCCTGATAACGACTATAACCCACCTTTCTGAAGCGTACGTCAAGACCATTTCAACCGTATACTCTTCTTTGGATGCGTGCCCACAGCCCCTATTGCAGGAATTTTTTCCCGTCAGGCTGTCTCCTCCAAGTGCGAAAAGAGTTCATACGGAAACGGTCGCGAAAAAATACGGCATATGCCGCATACGTGAACAAAAAGACAATTTTTTCCGACTGTGGAGGATACCATGAGTAAAGAATGTGATTTCTGCGGCAAAAAGCCCCAGACAGGCAACCTTGTCAGCCATTCAAATATCAAGACAAAGCGCCGCTTTATCCCCAATCTTCAGCGTGTACGCCATCAGTTTCCTGATGGTACCGTGCGTAAGATGACGGTCTGCACCCGCTGCATCCGCTCCGGCTTTGTTGTAAAGCCTGTAGCCCGTAAAGCTTCCTGATTCCAAGGAACCTTAACGATGTTTTCTGGCAGCATTCAAAATCACTTTTCCGCCGCATGGTGTTTTTGGCCTTCTCAAAGAGCCGGGGAAGTGTTGTACTGCTAACAGAAATCCTTGAAACAACAAGACCACCGGCAAATGTCGGTGGTTTTTTTATTTCAGGGATTTCTCTTTTCCAATCTCCCCCTGTTTACGGTCTTCAGCAACGCGGTTTATGACATGAATGACTGTTCTTTTATCATTGTTGGTGGTTACCTGTGTTTTAGCTGCGTGTTGCTCCTTCTTACACTCCTGTTCCCGCACAGTGTCGGCCT
>CAMTOM010000200.1 GCA_947074125.1 uncultured Desulfovibrionaceae bacterium | reverse complement strand
GACATGGACGAGTACCAAGGGGTGGGACGGGAGTGTGTTTGTTTTTTACAAGCAGAAGACGGCAGACGAGATTTCTGAATGTGACTGGAGTGCAGACGTGTGCTCTTCCGATCTTGGGATATGATCCCAAGCTTGAGTACACCTGCATCAATGGAAAAGTGACCATAAAAAGCGGCACAGAGATTGTTTTTGATAATGTGAAGCCGCATCAATATATACGCAAAATCATTGAAGAAAATAAGAGTCCGCGCATTGAGGGTTTGCCGCCTTTTACTGGTGGTCTTGTAGGATATTTTTCCTACGATTACATACAGTATAACGAGCCATCTCTTGCTCTGGATGCCTCTGATGCTGAGGGTTTCAACGATATTGATCTGATGCTTTTTGACAGGCTGATCGTTATCGACAATCTTAAAAATGAGGTATTGTGCATAGCCAATGTCAGGACAGATGACCTTGAGCGGAGCTACGCAAAGGCGATGATGGACATTCGCCAGATGGTCACCCTGCTTGAGAGCGATTCTCCCACACCAGAGCCAAAAGGCAAGCTTCGTGGCGAATTGACACCTCTTTTTGATGCCAAACAGTTCTGTTCCATGGTAGAAACAGCCAAAAAACATATTTATGAGGGCGATATTTTTCAGGTTGTCCTCTCAAATCGCTGGACAGCGTCGTATGAAGGCAGCCTCATAAGCGTGTATGAGGCATTGCGCAGACAAAATCCCTCACCCTACATGTTCTATTTTTCCAGTGATGACATTGAGATTGCGGGCGCTTCCCCAGAAACGCTTGTCAAATTGGAAAATGGCAGGCTCTTTACCTACCCTCTTGCCGGTACGCGACCACGTGGCGCGACACCAGAGAAGGATGTCGAACTGGAGAAAGAACTCCTGCAAGATGCCAAGGAGCTGGCTGAACACAATATGCTTGTGGATCTTGGGCGTAATGATATTGGAAAAATCAGTGAATTTGGATCAGTCAAAGTAGAAAAATATATGGAGATCGCGCGTTTTTCCCATGTCATGCACATCGCTTCTACTGTGAGCGGTCAGATTCGCTCTGATAAGGACGGTCTGGACGCGATAGATGCGATTTTGCCCGCAGGAACGCTTTCCGGTGCGCCAAAGTTCAGAGCCTGTCAGATAATCAATGCTCTGGAAGGCAACAAGCGCGGTATTTATGGCGGCGCGATAGGCTATCTGGCTTTTGACGGGAATGTTGATGTGTGCATCGCTATCCGTCTTGCCTTTACCAAGAATGGAAAAGTCTTTGTTCGTGCGGGGGCTGGAATTGTTGCGGATTCTGTTCCTGAAACTGAATTTGCCGAATGTGTGAATAAGGCAAAAGCCATAACCAACGCTCTGAAGGATGCCTGAAATGATTGTGCTCATAGATAATTACGACAGCTTTTCTTACAATCTGTACCAACTCATTGGGGAAATAAACAGCGACATTGTTGTTGTGCGCAATGACCAGACAAGCGTTGCGGCAATACGCCAGATGTGTCCTTCACATATTGTTATTTCGCCAGGGCCTGGTCGTCCTGCGGATGCGGGTATCTGTATCGACTTGCTCAGGCAGATTCGTGATATTCCCATTTTGGGAGTTTGTCTGGGGCATCAGGCCATATGCGAAGCCTTTGGGGCGACAGTCTCCTATGCGAAAGAGCTCATGCATGGCAAATCTTCGCGCATTACCATACGCAATGAAGGCATTTTTGCGGGACTCCCTGAAAATATCAGTGTTGCGCGGTATCATTCTCTGGCAGTATTGCCAGAGACTTTGCCAGAGAGCTTGCATGTGACTGCCCTGACAGATGATGGCGAAGTCATGGCTGTGCAGCATAGGGATTTTCCCATATACGGCGTTCAGTTTCATCCTGAATCCATTCTCACAGAACATGGAAGAACAATTCTGAAAAACTTTTTTGAGGTGAAAAGCATGTCTGCACAGACGGAACTCCAGATTAAAGAAGCCATTATCAAACTCGGCGCCAAGGAAGATCTTTCTGCTGACATGGCCGAAATGGTCATGGATGAAATCATGAGCGGGCGGGCATCGCAACTGCAAATCGGAGCCTATCTGGTGGCTTTGAGTATGAAGGGTGAAACCATTGACGAGATAACAGCCTCAGCCAGGGGAATGCGCAAACATGCCGTCAAACTCCTGCATGATCTTGATGTGCTTGAAATTGTGGGTACCGGCGGTGACAAGTCAAACTCTATCAATATCTCGACCTGCGCCGCTCTTATTCTGGCTGCCGCAGGCGTGCCCGTGGCAAAGCATGGCAACAGGGCAGCCTCAAGCAAGTGCGGTGCGGCAGACGTTCTGGAAGCGCTGGGTGTAAATATCACAGTGTCCCCAGAAAAAAGCCGGCAAATGCTTGAAAAAATTGGCATATGTTTCCTTTTCGCGCAAAATTACCATCTGGCGATGAAGTATGTTGCGCCTGTGCGCAAGGAACTGGCTGTGCGCAGTATTTTCAATATACTTGGCCCTCTTTCCAATCCCGCAGGAGCCAGTATGCAGCTTATGGGCGTGTACAATGAAGCGCTTGTAGAGCCGCTAGCCGAAGTGCTTTTGCGCCTGGGCGTCAAAAAGGCCATGGTTGTGTACGGGCAGGATGGGCTTGATGAGATTTCGCCCAGCGCGCCCACAAGCGTATGCGAAATCAGAAATGGCTGGTTTAAAAACTATATTATCAATCCAGAAGATTTTGGTTTCAAACTGTGCGGTAAAGACGACATTACCGGAGGCAGTCCCGCAGAAAATGCTGCGATTTTACGCAAGATTCTCAATGGAGAAAAAAGCCCCAGACGCGATGCGGTAGTACTTAACGCAGCCGCCGCTTTTTATATTGCGCAGGAAGGCATAAGCATGAAAGAAGCCATTCAGAAAATAGAAACAATTATTGATAGCGGTATGGCGCTTGCAAAGCTGCACGAATTCATTGCTGTCTCAAATGAGGTATAGATCATGATACTGAACCAGCTTGCGGACTACGCCCGACAAAGAGTAGCCGAAGATGCGAAAACAGTTTCTCTGGAAGCCATAACAGCACAGGCACTGGCGCTTCCCAAGGGGGATTTCGCATTTGAAAAAGCCTTGCGCAACAAGCCTGCCATTATCTGCGAAGTGAAAAAAGCATCGCCATCAAAAGGGATTATTGCTGCGGATTTTCCCTATGTGGATATTGCGCAGGAATATGAGACCTCAGGTGCCGATGCCATTTCCGTACTGACAGAGCCAAAGTGGTTTTTGGGGTCTGATGCCATATTTCGCGACATCAGACAGCGTGTGTCCCTGCCCATGCTGCGCAAAGATTTTACAGTGGATGCGTATCAGATCTATCAGGCAAAGGTTATGGGAGCGGATGCGGTATTGCTGATCTGTGCCATTCTGGATGCGCAGACCATCGCGAAATGGCTGCACCTTTGTGATGGCTTGGGCATGTCTGTTCTTGTTGAGGCGCATGATGCTGTAGAGGTAAAGATGGCGCTTGCTGCTGGTGCGCGGGTGATCGGGGTGAATAACAGGAATCTGAAGGATTTTACTATCAATCCCGAAAATGCCGCGTCACTGAGGGGGCTTGTTCCTGATGAGGCTGTTTTTGTGGCAGAAAGTGGCATACAAGGGACGGAAGATGCTCTTCAGGCGCTTTCCCATGGCGCGGATGCTTTGCTTATAGGAGAGGCGCTTCTGCGCGCTCAGGACAGGGCTGCCTTTATTCGCACAATAAAAGAAGAGGGCGCTCGTGGCAAAAATTAAGATTTGTGGTCTTTTTCAGGAGCAGGATGTTCATATGGTCAATGCTGCCTGTCCTGATTATGCGGGTTTCGTGATTGATTACCCCAGGAGTCATCGCAATGTTTCCCATGCGCAGGCTGCGCATTTGAAGTCGTTGCTGGATGTGCGGATTCCTGCGGTGGGTGTTTTTGTAGATGCTTCCCTTGAGGCGATTCTCTCGCTTGTGCGTACGCGAGTCATTGATATTGTGCAGCTTCACGCCAATGAGGATGATGCGTATATCCAGCAGCTGACAGCGCTACCGGATGTGCCGGTTCTCCAGTCTTGTCTGGCCAGGGGCCATGAGGATGCTTGCCGGCCACGGCGTTCTGTTGCCGATTTCGTGTTGCCTTCGGGTGGCCGGG
>CAMTOM010000199.1 GCA_947074125.1 uncultured Desulfovibrionaceae bacterium | reverse complement strand
CATGCTGGAGGAGGCTGTCAGCCCGCTTTTGCGTTCACATGATTTGCGTGATGGTAAGGTTTTTATTGATACGCGCTCTTTGAAAAACGTGCTGTTGCCAGGAGGCAAAACACTTGCGCTTGCGATGCAGGCGGCGGGTTTGCGAACAGAACAGCTTTTTTTCAAAGGTGAGATGGGGTTTAGACTGGCACCTGATGGGAGTAAGGTTTTATTGTTTGCATCGCGTGAAAACACAAAAAAGAATGAAGGGTGTTGCGGCGGCGGGTGTGGTTGTGGGGGCAAGTGCACACATTGTCATTGCCGCGCTCGAAAAAATGCTGCGGCTGCCCGTGCTGCTAAGGAAGAAGAATGCGTTTCAGACACAGGCTTGGCTAAAATATGAGTGTGGCTGGGGATTTTTGAGAAGTATATGGTAATAACTTTTACGAAAGTAAAAAAATTTTTACCAAAACCTTGACCTTCGTGGAACATCTTGATATTTTCTAGCTGTCTTGAGGGGATATCACGAAATATGCTCTTGAGATGATTTGGCAGAGGCTAGCTTTTTTGTACGATTCAATCGACTTAGGAAGGTTTTTATGAAACGCATTGTAACGCTTGCTCTTGCTGCTGGTATGCTCTTTGGGTCTGTAGCTGGCGCTAGCGCCATTGATTTTAAAATGAGTGGTCAGTGGCTTATGGGATTTGGTGCAGCGGATGGCTCTCTTACCCGTTCTACGGGCACATCTGACGAATTTCAGGCATTGCAGCGCGTGCGTTTGCAGTTGGTTGCTTCGGCCTCTGAAAATCTCTCTGGAACAGTATATTTTGAAATCGGTGATACCCAATGGGGTAATGCCGCTACTGGCGGTGCCTTGGGTGCCGATGGCAAGATCGTAGAAGTCAAAAGAGCCTACATTGACTGGCGCGTTCCCAGCTCTGACCTGAGTTTGCGTATGGGTCTTCAGGGTGTAATTCTGCCTAATGTTGCTGGTGGTTCTGCAATTTTTGATGACGATGTTGCCGGTATTGTTGCAACATATGCTTTCAATGACAATATTGCGCTGACAGCATTGTGGGCACGCCCTTATAATGACAATTATGCTGGGGAACGCATTGAAATACTGAATCCTTTCACGGGTGCTTCCACTGGACAGTATAAAACAACAACACCCAACTATCTTGATAACTTTGATCTTTTTGCCCTGATGCTGCCAATGACCTTTGATGGCTTTGGCATCACCCCTTGGGTTGCCTATGGCTTGGAAGGACGCCATGTTGCTTCTGTTGATGGCACACGTCCTGTTAACTACCCAGGCAAAACTTCTGGCAAAAAATATGGCAATATCATTTATGCTGGTTTGCCAATTACAATCAATGCTTTTGATCCATTGAATATTGAAATTGACCTGAACTATGGTTATGCCGAAAGCTTTGGCAACTATTATGCTCCTGGCGTGTGGGGTATGAAGCGCTTCGGTTCTGAGCGTTCTGGCTTCCTTGCCAAGGCTCTTGTAGAATACAAGGCAGACTGGGGTGTTCCAGGACTGTTTGGCTGGTACGGCTCTGGCGATGACAGCAATGTGAAAAATGGTTCTGAGCGCCTGCCTACTATCTCTGCTTGTGGTAACTTCACTTCCTTTATGGGGGATGATCCTGCTACTGGCTGGAGTGTGTGGGATGGTTATGACCTCATGCTTTCCTATGGTGGTACGTGGGGTATTGGTGCCCAGATTCGTGATATGAGCTTTATCGAAAACCTGAGTCACACCTTGCGTGTGGCATGGTGGAATGGCACCAACAGCACAAGCATGCGTAAATATGTTGGTAATCCAAACCTTGGTGGTGATCAGGGTATCTATCTGACCTCCAATGATGCACTTGTGGAAGTCAACCTCGACAGCACCTGGCAGATTTATGAAAATCTCGCGACTACCGTCCAGCTTGGTTACATCGGTAATATGATGGACAAAGATGCGTGGAGAAAGCATTCAACTGACTTTAAGCGTCAAGACGGCTGGAAAGCTGCTGTTGTGTTCAACTACAGTTTCTAAAAATAGCGCTTGATGAGGGGATACTAAAAAAGACTCCGAAAGGAGTCTTTTTTTATTATCTATAAGAAGATATTATTTCTTGGAGATTTTTTATAAAGTTATTTGTGTCCAAAAAGTAGTTTGGATAGGCCTTTTTTATGGCCTTCACATCACCAACGGAAATAAGAAGTAGGAAAATATGAGGGTTATTTATGGTTTCTCTTTCTCTGGCTGTGTAGAGTGTTTCTGCGAGATCAAGTTGTTTTTTTGAAAAAGGAATCAGCCTGATCATTCTTTTTTCAGTATCGAGCTCCATGAGATGGTAGTCTGCAGAAGGATTTGAACTTTTTTCTAAAGGCTTAATGGATTGTGCTAAAACTTGAAGCTTTGTTGTAACTTGCAACTCTTCTTCCAATTTTGTTAATTGATGCACTAAGTTTTTTTTTGTAGTATTTTGATATTCCTTTAAAACTGGTTTTTTTTCTTTAAGTGAAAACAATGCACTGCTAAGCTTAAAGAATTTTTTAAAGGCTTCACTGCCTTCTCCTGTTTTGAAGGATGATTTTTCAACGATGCCAAGTATTTCTACTGCAGTAGCCCAAAAATGTTGGAGCTTTGTTCTTATTTGTAGTTCAATGCGGAGGTTGTTCAGTTCTGGATGTGCTTTAGACGTGTATCTGAAAACTTGATGCAGGCTTCGATAGCCATCATTTTTAGGTTCTTGAATATAATTTTTGGGAGGTAATTCCGGCTTATAGGATTTTGTTTGCATGATACTGCCATGAAATCTTTCCAGATCACTCATGTTTTTAAGTACAAGGCGCACTCCCCCAATATCCTGCATTCTATCAAGACGCATACTGTCAAATCGCCGTAATTTTGCAATAATAGATGGCATACGTTTAAGGCGTTGTGCTACGAATACTGAAGTATATTTGTCACGTTCGATTTTTTTGCGCAGAAATGCTTGAAAGCGGTTGATAGGAAAAGCGTGGAGAGAGCGCCATTGTGATAACGTTTCAATCGCACTGAAGTATTCTTCGGAATCAATATTTTCAGAGCGTAATACTTCTCCTGCTTTCCAAACAGCCTTTCTGCTTGGAATATTCATATTTAAATATTCTTTCACCATGATAATACGCTTTCCTGATGTTAAATATATATTTTTTAAGGAAATTAAGACTCTTCCGGCGCATCCACAACATCCAGAATGCCTTGGAAGGTCAGTATCGGTGGTGTATAGGGTTGAATACGCTCGCTGATGACAGCATCTTCTATTTCCTCAAGAAAGGCCTCTACATTTTCAATATTCATGGTATTGAAGTCAGTAAAGCGGTAACGCCACCATTCAGAGAGTAAAAGTTTATTGATAATGCGCTCCGGGAAGCGATAGCCCAGAACTGTGGCGGGGTTGCCGCCCGCAATAGCGTATGGGGGCACATCTTTGACAACAACAGAATGAGCCAGAATAAGCGCGCCCGTACCCATAGTAAGGGAACGCTTGAGAGTGACATGCTCTTCAATATACACATCATGGCCTATTCTGATGGATGCGGACTGCTCTATTTGTGGCTTGACGTCAAAACCTTCCTGCTGGTCGGCACGGAACTGGCGAAAACTGATAAACTTCGCATTGTACAGAAAAGCAGATGTGGAGCAGTACTCATAAGGGTGTCTGTCGCCGAGCAAAGTCATACCTTTGGCAATGGAACAATAGCGCCCAAGCGAAAAGAAGTGCTGTATGGGGGAAACTATTGTGGAAAAAGAGCCACAGGTACACAGGTGGTTGCCCGCAAGAAAAGCACAGTAAGGTTCCAGACGGATCTGATCGCTAAAATGAAGTGTATTTTCAGGACGGAAACGACTGCCACCATCTGAAGTGAAAAAAATACGCTTTTCCTGAAGAAGATTTTCCAACCTCTCATATTGGCGTCTTGCCAGTACTCTTGCCATTATCCTGCTTCCCTTCTGTTGTACGACTCTTTTTTCTATCTTGTTTTGCTACCGGCAAGAAGTTTTTCGCCCGTTACGGGTCCGGGTACGTAAGGGGCAATTTCCCTATGCCAGATCGAATCCCTTAACGAGCACACATATATCTCTCCGCTCACCGTTTCACATCCGCTACCCCTCCTGACGGCCA
>CAMTOM010000198.1 GCA_947074125.1 uncultured Desulfovibrionaceae bacterium | reverse complement strand
TGGTACTAGGCAACGAGCGTTTGCTACAGCTTGTACAGGGGCAGAGAAGCAAGCAGGGCTGATATCAACACGGTTATCCAGTTGTGTGATTACGTGAAGGATACCAAAAAGCATGCATGTTATCCTGAAATAGTTTTTTGAGAGTGATTTGTATGTTCTCGGCGACAGACCGGGGAAATAGCATTTGTTCTTGTGAGATAAGTAGCAAGCTCTGTGCCATCGCAAAATAAGAGGAAAGAAATATGTAACACCCCTTGTAGACAGGGTTTTTAGAATACATAACATTCTATGATGTAGAAATAATAATAATGATGATGCAAAAGTAAATTGTTGTGCTCAAAATGTCCTTGTGGCATAATGCAAAAATGATTCACGCAATGCATTTATGAATTGTTTGGGGGGAGTATGCCGCAAGAGCTTGAGAAGTATTTCATGAATGAGGAGCATAATCTTGTCATATGCGACACGCAGTGGCATATACGCTCTGTGTCCGCTGGTTTTTTATTGTTTTTGGGACAGGGGGCGACGCAGAGTACTCTTATGGGACAGGAGCTTGGCGCAGTTCTTCAAGAGCATTTGGGGTGGGAGTGTTCTTTTTCTCAAGGTGCCGCAGCGACTGGAGTTCTCGTGCAGACGGGGGAGAAGGGAAGTACGCTCGTTGTACGCTGGAATCAGCTCTCATGTGAGAAGCGCAGTGTTTATCTTGTTGATATTTTTTCATTATCTGTTCAGGCAGTGTCTGATTTTTGTGAGAAATCAAATCCTGATCTGGATATTTTGCTTGACTCTGTACATGATGGCATCTGGATTATTGATGGCGAAGGCATCACTCGACGTGTGAATAAATCAATGGAGCGGATTGCTGATATTCGTAAAGAAGAAGTTGTAGGGCGTCATGTCGCTGAGGCGATGGAGCTTAAGAAATTTTCTGCTTGCGTGACGCTGCATGCTTTACAGGAAAAGCGCCCTGTTACCATGTTTGATGACTATGCCAATGGGCGTCGATGTCTGAATACCAGTACTCCCATTATGGATGAGGACGGTGAGGTTGTTCGTGTTATTGCAGTGATTCGCGATATTACGGAATTTGATGAGATGCACCGTAAGCTGACGGAGCTTGAGCGAGCCAATGAAGCATATAAAAACCGTCTTCTTTCCATAGATGATGAAGAGATGCTGGGTATTGTAGGGGGTAGCCTGGTGGCGCGCCAGTTCCGTTTGCAACTGCAAAAAGCCGCACGTACTGATGCGCCTTCTCTGCTGCTTGGTGCCACAGGCACAGGGAAGAGTCTCGCGGCAAAAGCCATCCATGAAATGAGTTCCCGCAAGGAAGCCCCTTTTATATCCGTCAACTGTGGTGGTATTCCCGCAACCCTGATCGAGTCGGAGCTGTTTGGCTATGAAAAAGGAGCCTTCACAGGCGCTTTGCGCAGTGGCAAGCGTGGGGTCTTTGAAATGGCGCAGGAAGGTACGCTCTTTCTTGATGAAATCGCAGAGCTGCCCTTAAGTGTGCAGGGAACGCTCCTGCACGTTTTGGATGAACTGCCCTTCAGAAGAGTGGGGGGAACCTCTTCCATACAGACCGATGTACGTATTATTGCGGCAACAAACAAAGATCTGGAAGCAATGGTTGCGCAGGGAGAGTTTCGGGAAGATCTTTTTTACCGATTGCGTGTCATGGTTATTCAGATCCCTTCGCTGAAAGAGCGCTCCGAAGATATTCCAGATATCGCACGTTACCTTTTGCAGGTACTGGAAGGAACACAGTCCACAAAGGCACTCTCGCCTCCAGTGATGTCCTTGCTCATGTCGTATGGATGGCCTGGGAATGTGCGGGAGTTGCGTGCGGTATTGCGTTATATGCTGGCGACAAGCGAGCATGAGGCCTTTCGGGTAGAAGATTTACCCCCGTATTTGTTAGCGGCAATGCCTGCCGGACGCGCAATAGCGCCTTCGTCAAAGTCATTACGCCGTGCGGTAGAAGATTTGGAAAAATCCATGCTGACAACGGCACTTCAGGAAACAGGCAGTACATACAAGGCGGCAAAACTGTTAAAGGTTAGCCAGTCTACCATTGTGCGTAAAGCGCAACGCTACAAAATAGGTTTGATTGCTTTGGAGCATGACTCCCATGCCACAAAAAAGAAATAATCGCATAGAAAAAGAGTGTGAAACGCCCTTCCTGTGCTGTGCAGGAAGGGCGTTCTTGTATCAGGCTTGATAGACGGTATTGTTTACGCTTGGGGATTTTGGGGTATTATTTGCGTAAATCGCCCAATTGCGAGTCGCCAAGAATCATATAGGCACGTTCCGATTCAGGGAAGGCACGGACGTCCTTGAGGCGCAGGAGGTAAAAAGCCGCTCCCAAAAGTACCCAGACAATCAGCGCAAACCAGGATTCCTTCCCGATAGCTGCTGGTGATGCCGGAATGGTGAGCAGGCCAAGACATATCAGCGAGCTCAGACAGCCCAGCAAGGCACAGATTTTGGGGCCTGCGCCACCGAAAATGTCCTGGCGGTGGCAGATAATACGATAGGCTGAATAGGAAGCGAAAAAGTAGGCGATAATGGTACCAATAGAAGACATGTCCACAACCCATGAAAGCACTTCACGTCCGAAGAAGGGGGCAATCATGACAATAGCCAGTGTGAACAGGAGGGCATTGTGGGGTGTCTTATGCTTCTTGTGAAGACTGGAGAACCACACAGGGAGGATGCGGGCTCTTCCCATGCTGAACAGCAAACGGGAGCTGGCAACATAGAAACCATTGATACCCGTCAGAATGGCAGAAAGCACAGCCAGTGCCAGAATGATACTGCCCACTTCTCCCAGCGCATCGCGGGCAACAACGCCTGTATGCCAGGGGGTATCCATAGCGAGCAGTGTTGTGTAGGGCATGACAATGGCAACAGCCAGGGTCAGCAAAGAATAGACAAGAATACCGCAGATAATGGCAACAACCATGAGCATGGTAGCGAAAGCAGGCTTGAATTTGAATTCTTCAGCCGCTTGCGGGATGGTATCAAAGCCCACATAGAGCCATGGCGCGATAGCGACCACAGCCGCAATGCTGGCGATCCATGAATGCTTTTCCGAGAAGAAGGGTTGCAGGTTGCTGATTTCAGCCGTAGGGCTCATCCAGGCGCCACAAAGCAGCATGGCAACGCCTGTTGCCAGAGTGAGTGCAAGACCCACCTGCACTTTACCAACCACGTCTGCGCCACGGTGATTCAGATACCAGAAAAGGATAAGGACAGACTCCAAAAAGAGGAGTTCCCCAAGGTAGATATTCCACCCCGCAATCTGGTATAGATAGCCAAATTCAAGCACATGCGGCAGAAGGAAGCGCGTTAGGAGTACAAGGGCGGTCGCATTAAGGGCTATGATGGAAAGATAGCCAAGTACGAGCGCCCATCCGCAGATGAAAGCCAGCGTTGAGCCAAAGACAGCGTAACTGAAGGAAAAAGCACCTCCTGCCACAGGATAGATTCCCACAACTCTTCCGTAACTGATGGCAACAAACATGAGCATGATGCCGCCGATGGCAAAACCGATACAGGCTCCTATAGGACCGGATTGCGGCAGAAAACGGAAGCCAGGCATAATGAATGCCCCCCACCCCACAATGGAACCAAAGGCAAGTGCCCATATTGCTAGAGGGGACATGCTTTTTGCCAGTTGGGCTCGTTCTTGGTGTTTTACGTCAGGCATACGTTCTCCCAAAAAAGTACAACAAACAAGGTACTGTAATAATGTTAATGCGCCGAGAAAGCGCTTTTAGCCATTCATTATGGGGGTTGAGTTTTTGCTGTTGTCCACAGAATATTGCGCGACGTGCGAAGTCGTGAAGATTGACGCATATAACTGGGGAGTATGTTAATAAATGCAACAGGCATTCCAAAAGGAATAAAGTGGCGCTTGTGAAGGAAAGTGTTTGCTGTGAAATGAGATTTTTAGAGACTTTACAGGATTTTCAGAGGGAAATAATGCAAAAAAGCATTACTATGCGAGACGATCATTACAAAATTTTTCTCAAAGAGGGGCTGTGATGCAAAAGTGAATTATAAATAATGAGTATTTATAGGTAATTATCTGTGTGAGGTTGCTTTGCCAGAGTGCTTTAGGGTGTGGTGATTCATTTTTACATTGCA
>CAMTOM010000197.1 GCA_947074125.1 uncultured Desulfovibrionaceae bacterium | reverse complement strand
GTGTCTGTGCATATCCTGGGTTTAATAGATACAACACGATATGTAGAGTTATAGCATTCACCACTATCGGCACGATTGCTATCACAAGTCCGGTGCTGGTATTGAACCCAGGAGCATTGCGGCTTGCCTTGACAGCCGCCGCTGCACCAGGCTCAATAACGCCGATAACTGGTAGCGGTGCAAAATGTTGTTGCAGTGTGGGAAGAGCGGCAGCGGTTGCGGTATTGCAGGCAACCACAAGCATTTTGACACCACGCTCTACCAGTTTGGATGCTGCCTGCTGGGTGTAGCGCACAATGGTATCCGGTCCTTTCGTGCCATAGGGCAGGCGGGCGGTATCTCCCAAATACAGCAAATGCTCATCGGGCAGGCGTTCTGTAATGGCGCGCAGTACGGTAAGTCCACCGACACCAGAGTCAAAAATACCAATGGGCAGGGTTGCTGTTGCTGTCATGAAAAATATCCTTTGGAAGGGGGTATAATGTTTGTTTTGCCATCAGGAGGCAGGGGGAAGAGAGGCATATTCCTATTGAGAAGACACGGAAAGCGCATGTGCCATTCTTTTTCATGTCCTCTTGAGAGGGAAATATCGTATGCTGCTTTTACATGAGTTCATATGTGGCATTGGTAGGAGCGGAGCATAGACTGGGAAGAATGCGTTCCAGTAAAATACCGTTTCGCGTGGGTTCTGTATGCCCGAAAGTTGTACGGATGCCAAGGGTAACAAATTGAACAGCACGATCCATGGCTAAAGGAAAGCAGTCTCCCTGAAGCAGGCTGCCTGTCAGAACGCTCGCGAAACTGTCTCCTGTGCCAGGGTAAAAAACAGGAATATGGGCGCAGTCAATTTTCCAGAAACGCTCCTGCTGTGCGTCGTAGCCCAATACGGCATGGCAATGCGGGGAAAGAGGGACGCTGGTAATAACGACCATGCGTGGTCCAAGGCTGGCAAGACGACGCAACCAGTCTTTTGCCAGATGTATATCGGCGGTATTGCGGCATGACTCTTGTAACAACCATGCGGCTTCGGAAAAATTGGGGGTAATGCAGTGCGCGTGCTGTACGAGTTCACGCATGGCAGCAACAATTTCTGGTGTGATAGTCGGATCAAGTACGCCGTTATCTCCCATGACAGGATCAACAACCACAAGTCCTTCTGGAGCGAGGCAGTGCGTAATTGTTTCGATGACTGTTCTGATTTGTCCGGCAGAGCCAAGAAAGCCGGAATAGATACCGTCAAAGAGAATGTTCAGACGGCGCCAATGTGCGAGAAAATCCTCCATTTGGCCGCTCAGATCGTGAAAAGAAAAATCTGTGAATTCTGTGGTGTGGCTGGAAAGTACCGCTGTGGGCATGGGGCACACCTGTATTCCCATGCAGGAAAGAATCGGTATAACAACGGTCAGTGAGGTACGTCCAAAACCTGAAAGGTCATGAATGGCGGCAACGCGAGGGACACTTTTGTTCATGTGTACTACCTGAAGCAGAAAGCAGTTATGCAAGTAAACGTTTTTATGCTTTGCAGTGGGATGACGCCCCTGCCTCTTTTCTGGAGGCAGGGGAATCGGGTTCTTTACGAATATGCAGGGTGTTGCAAAGCTTTTTCCCTGTTTTAATCCCACTTACGCTTGTCTTCAATGGGACGGATCTGTGGAGGCAGGCTGCCTGGAGCCAGAATCTTCAATTCTGGACGGAGTTTGATTTTTTCGCGGAACTGATGCAGCAGCTCGTCTTCACGCTTGAAACTGGTGGTTTCTATGAAGAGGGTCATTTCATCAATACCATCAGGATTGGTGACTTCAATCTGCCAGCGTTTGATTTCCTCAAAGCGGCTCAGTACCTGTTCTACCTGATGCGGATAGACAAACATGCCTTTGATACGGGCTGTCGTATCAACGCGACCTATAATATTGCCCAGGCGCGGGCTGGTACGTCCGCAGGCGCAGGGAGAACGATCAATATATGAAAGGTCTCCTGTGGCAAGGCGGATGAGCGGATAGGTTTTGTTGAAAGCGGTGACGACAACTTCGCCCACTTCACCATCTTTTAACGAAATACCTGTATCTGGATGGCAGATTTCCACATAGCAACGATTGGCAATGTGCAAACCTGAACGGTGGAAACATTCATAGCCAATACAGCCCACATCAGCAGTACCGTAGCCCTGACGCATGATGAGGTCGTACTTTTTTTCCATCTGATTGCGCATTTTTTCTGAGAGGCGTTCGCCTGTGACAAAAGCGACCTCAAGGAAAAGATCCTTGCGCAAATTCAGACCTTTTTCTTCTGCTTTTTGCGCCAGATGCATCAGATAGCTTGGTGTACCAACATAACCGCAAATACGCAGTTTTTGCATAATATCAAGTTGTGTTGTCGCATCAGAAGGCCCTGCGGGAATGACCGCGCAACCCAGATTGCGCAATGGCTCCTCAAACATGAGTCCTGCTGGTGTCAGGTGGTAGTTGAATGTGATCTGTACAGCATCACCAGGGCGAAAGCCCACAGAATAAAACGCTTCTGTGTAGCCCCAGTAATCTTCCCCGCGATCTTCAGGGTCAAAAATAGGCCCAGGGGAAAGGAAAATGCGTTTCAGATCCCCAATGTCCTTTGTCAGCAATCCACCCAGGCGAGGTCCCATTGACTGGAGAAAAATAAGCTCTTTCTTTTTCAGAATGGGAATGTGCTTGATGTCGGACAGGGTTTTGAACTTTTCTACGTTGAACTGTGCTCTGTCAAAACGCTTTTTTACATCTTCAGAATAGCGATATGCGTATGTGAGCAGTTCTTTCAGTTGAATGAGGCAGTATTGACGGCGTTCACTTTCGTCAAGTACTTCGCGGCGGCTGTAAATGCCTTCGGTACGGTCTTTGCGCGTCATGGCGAGTACCTTTCGTTACTGGTTAAAAGTTAATATGGTCACTGTCATAGACAGGCTTGCGAATAAATGCAAGAGTTTATTTTTTTATTGTTACATTTCAGATAGTTATATATACTTTAGCCGTGTTTTTACATGCGGTGTGTAGTACTGATCGTCTGTTATTTGCAAAAGCGCAGGGTAAAATGGTTTTATATGGGAATTGCCCCAAGCTTGTGTCCATTTCTGTGTGCATGGGCTTTTTCTGGGGGAACCTGAAAAAAAAGCTTGTAAAAGCTTTGCTGATTATGTACAAGAGCTTTCGTTGTGCCGAGGTAGCTCAGTTGGTAGAGCAGGGGACTGAAAATCCCCGTGTCGGCGGTTCAATCCCGTCCCTCGGCACCATATTTTTCTGGACTCAGATATTTCTTTCTGAGTCCTTTTTTATTGGCTTTTTGTTGTGAGAGAAAGAGAAATGTGTGGAGTGTGAAGAGGTGGGATTGTTACAGGAGTCCGTTTTTTTCCAGTTCTTTTACCTTGCGAAAAATCGTACTGCGATCTACCTGGAATTGTTTGGCGACTTCTGCAATGTTGCCATATTGTTTCATTGCAGCACACAAAAGGGCATTTTCAAATTCTTTCATCATTTCTTTATAGCTGCGATTGTCCAGAGTGATGTTGACGCTGCCATGTCCTAAAGGAAGGGGTTTGGGGCTTGAAGGTGCAAAGGGAAGATCCCGTGCCTGGATGAGTGGACGTTTACATGTTACAACCAGCCCCTGAATGAGATTTTCCAGTTCGCGAACATTTCCGGGCCAGCGGTGTTCTTGCAGGAGTTTTTCTGCTTCAGGTGCAAACGTATGCTGTTTTCGATATTTGTTGTCGTAAAACTCCAGAAACATTTTTGCCAGAGGCAAAATGTCTGTTTCCCGCTCACGTAAAGGCGGGATGTGGATAACTGTGACTTTGAGGCGATAGTAAAGGTCACTTCGGAATTCACCATGCGCAATGGATCTTTCCAGATTTTTATTGGTAGCGGCAAGGATGCGGACGTCAACAGCTTTGGGGGTTGTTGAGCCAACACGTACAATTTCCCAGTCCTGCAGAAAACGCAGCAAACGTGTTTGCATCTGCATGGGGAGTTCGCCAATTTCATCGAGAAAAAGCGTACCGCCTGCCGCAGCCTCAATCAGTCCTATCTTTCCATTCTTATTGGCCCCTGCAAATGTGCCAGCAGCATACCCTACGAGGTCTGTTCCACTCAGTTCCTCAGTTACTCAGCCGCCGCCCATTGTATTTAGTGGTGTTTCTCCC
>CAMTOM010000196.1 GCA_947074125.1 uncultured Desulfovibrionaceae bacterium | reverse complement strand
GGGGACCTTCACTCACGACAAAAGTAATATAAATTCCATCCGGCTTGTATTCGATCTGCGGTGCAGATACCTGAATATCAATAAAGCCCTGTGTCAAACCAAAAGCGGCAATGGCATTGGTATCACGATCCAGGTATTCTTCTTTGAGAACACCAGTTCCGCTAAACCATGAAAGGATACCACGAGGACGCAAAGCCATATATGACTTCAGGTCACTGCGCTTGATTTCTTTCAGGCCTTCAATATTCACTTCTTTAATATAGAGCTTACTGCCTTCCTGAATATCCAGAATCAGATTGGCACTGGTATCGCTACCTTCTATCCGGTAATCCACTTTGGCCAGATAGTAGCCATCCTTACGATACAGTTCAGCAACTTTCTGAAGGTCATCTACCAGGAGACGTTCGTTCAAAACACCGCCAACTTTTGTTCCCATAGCGGCAAGAACATCTTCCTTATCGACCTGACCAGCACCCTCAAGAAGAATATTATTGATACGGGGCTTTTCCACAACACTGAACACCAGCGTAGAACCTTCCATACTGGCATTCACATCACTGAAATAACCCATATCCCAAATGCGCTTGATTTCCGCATTGATGGCATCATCATCAGGAGAATCTCCCCGACGAATAGAAAGGCGCATGAGCACCACATCGGGATCCATAATCTTCATGCCGCGAATTTTAACTTCTGAAAGTCCAGTCGCAGGTACAGAAGAAGGAGACAAAGCAACAGCAGCAGGAGCCATTGAGCGCCCTGGAGCTACAGCAGCGACGGCTTCTGGAGCTGGAGAAGAGGCAGTGCGATTTGCCTCTTTGGCCAATTCAGCTACAGCATCTCCCAAACTCAGCACAGAATCCTTATAGAGCGTCACCGGAACAGCAGAACCATCCCCAACAGGTACTATTCGGGAATCCAGACTGAAGCTGCCACCGAGCTGGTTAAATACGCCATAGAGCACAAAAGAGGCTCCGGCTTTTTTACCCAGCATACGTGCCATCGCCAAATCCAAGGTTTCTGCATCGCTCGCCTTGAATATTTCGATGGACTTTGCCAAAGGAACGACCTGCAAACCCTCTTTTACAAGAGCATCAGCTATCAGTTTTGGCAAATCATCCGCAAGGCTTGGCAGCTCTTCTCCGGCATGCACCTGATAGGGCAATACCAACACCATCTGATTCTGGGCAAAAGCTGAAGTGCCCAACAAAAGAACACCCATACACAAGCCACAGAACAGCCTGGCAAAGCTAACTGTTCGTTTTATCATATAATCCCCCCGCTCTAAGCTCAAATCTACGTCCCATTTGGGTCGCCAATTCGCTGTTATGCGTCACAACTACAAGGGTCATCCCCAGATCTTCATTCAGTCGTGCAAGTAACTCTCCCACTTGCGCTCCTGTTGTTTCATCCAGGTTCCCTGTAGGCTCATCAGCAAGCAATACCCGTGGGGTATTGACAATCGCCCTGGCAATCGCTGCCCGCTGACGCTCTCCACCGGAAAGAGTTGTTACCTTATGTTCCAGGCGGTGCCCAAGACCGACCTGTGTTAAAACATCCTTAGCCCTCTCAACTGCCACCCGTCGTGCCACTCCGGCAATCATCGCCTGCATGGCAACATTCTCCGCTGCACTGAATTCAGGAAGAAGGTGATGGAACTGAAAAACAAATCCTACTTCCCGATTACGAAAATGTGCCTGGGCATCGGCAGACATTTCTCCCATATCTGCCCCATCAAACAGGAGCTTGCCTTCTGAAGGGGTATCCAGCGCGCCCATTAAATGGAGCAAGGTGGATTTTCCCGATCCCGAAGCCCCCACAATAGCGAGGGAGTCTCCTGCACTTATCTGTAAATTTAATGAACTAAAGATATCGAGATCCTCTTCGGTTCCCGAAAATCTTTTTCCTACATTACAGAATTCATATAAGGTACACATCATTCGTAACGCAAAGCTTCGTCGGGCACAAGTGTTGATGCACGCCTCGCGGGATAAATTGTCGCAAAAAAGCAGAGAACACAAGCGCTGACGCCAATAATAATAATATCTGACGTATTTAAAATTACAGGTAAATGATCCAGGGAATAGACTCCTTTAGGAAGTTTGATGAACTGATAGCGCTTAAGCAAAAGCGAGACACCTATCCCTAAAACGTAACCCACAAGTGTTCCCACAACACCAATGATGGTACCCTGAAGAATAAAAATTCTACGAATCATTGCCCGCGTTGCTCCCATAGACATCATAATAGCAATATCACGTGTCTTTTCCATGACAAGCAGCACCAGCGTGGCAACAATGGAAAATGAACCAATCAGCACCACCATCGCCAGCAGGATAAACATGCCTATCTTCTCCAGCTTGAGTGCAGCGAAGAGATTGGCATTCATTTCCATCCAGTGACGTACATAATAGGGGGCACCCAAGACATCTCCCAATTTTTCCGCCAGGGTATCTGTCGCAAAAACATCTTTCGACGCGATTTCTATAGCAGAAATTCGTCCGTCCGGCAAACCCAGGATACGGCGCGCAGATTCCAGCCCGTTAAAGCCAAGCGTGGTTTCATCTTCAATAAGACCACTCTTGAAAATGCCCATCACCTCAAAAGGCTTGATACTGGGATTGAAACCCGTCGCGCCTCTCTGACCGGAGGGTACCAGCAAATTCACGCGGCTTCCTTCCCGCAAGCCCATGCGACCAGCGAGTTCCTGCCCAATAATAATACCAGGCGTTATGTCTTCACGATCGAGCCTTTCCAGAACAGCCGCATCAATCTGGCTTAATATTGTCAGTGTGCCCGCCGCCGAAGACGTTTCGATCCCGCGCAACATCAGACCTTTCACGCCTCCTGGGGCAGAAAGCATCACCTCAGAATACACATATGGCGTCGCACTGGTTACACCAGGAAAAGCACGTATTTTTTCCAGCAACTCTACTTTATCCTGAAAAAGCCCAGGGCTGGCGGACAATACAACACCATGCGCATTCAGTCCCAGCAATTTATCACGAATATCAGTTGTGAAGCCATTATAGACACTGAGCACCACAACCAGAGAGCCAACCCCCAAGGCAACGCCCAAAACAGACATTAACGAAATCACATAAATAAATGTCTCTTTCCGGCGGGAAAACAAATAGCGAAACGCTACAAAAAGTTCAAAAGAAAAGGTACTGGCGCGCTTCATCAGAATCAAAGCTCCGGCTTGAGCAAGGGGAAAAGAATAACTTCGCGAATGGAAGCCGAGTCTGTCAGCAACATCACCAGACGGTCAATGCCAATGCCCTGCCCTGCGGCTGGGGGCATTCCATATTCGAGTGCCCGCAAAAAATCCTCATCCATACAGTGAGCTTCATCGTCACCTGCCTCACGTTCGCGCACCTGATCGGCAAAGCGCATACGCTGATCCACAGGATCATTCAATTCTGAAAAGGCATTGGAAAGCTCACGCCCACAAATGAACAGTTCATATCTGTCTGTAATGGAAGGGTCCTGGTCATTCCTTCTGGAAAGGGGGGAAATTTCTGTAGGATAGTGATAAATAAAATGTGGCTGGATAAGTTTCGCTTCCACATCCAGATCAAAAAGTTTTGCCTGCAATCTGGCCAGACTTTCAGTAGCAGCAGCTTTTTCACCGCGTTCGCGGATATAGGTCTGCACCTTATGATAGTCATTGTAAAACTCAGGTGAGTGTCCCCCCACTTTTTCCAAAGAATCGTGGAAGGAGAGGCGCTGCCATGTACCAGGGGTCAGGTCTATTTCCTGTTCCTGATAGGGAATTTTCAGACTGCCGCAGACAGCCTGGGCAAGATGGGCAAACAGCTCTTCTGTCAGATTCATAAGATCTTCAAAGGTCGCATACGCCCAGTAAAACTCACAGGTTGTAAATTCAGGATTATGACGGGTATCAATCCCTTCATTACGAAAATTACGATTGATCTCAAAAACCTTTTCAAAACCACCCACTAAAAGACGCTTTAGATACAGCTCTGGCGCAATACGCATAAAAAGCTGGATATCCAAAGCATTATGGTGCGTCAGAAAAGGTTTTGCCGCAGCGCCTCCGGCAATGGATTGCATCATGGGAGTTTCCACTTCCATAAAGCCTCTTTCTTCCAGAAAGCGTCGGAACTCACGCACAATCAAACTGCGTTTTTGAAAAATTTCCCGTGTGC
>CAMTOM010000195.1 GCA_947074125.1 uncultured Desulfovibrionaceae bacterium | reverse complement strand
ACCAACAAAGACAACATTTCGTATCTATACACAGTCTGAACCCACTTTGAAAGACAAACGATAGCTATAAGCGCGGCCCACTCAGCCAAAAACACGTGCCATAATTGCGGGAAGCTGTGGAGGCTCCGATGACTAATTCAGTGCGTCGACCTCAACAGATCTTTCACACTGCAACTGAACAACAACACCGCCAGAGAAGACGATGCCCCTTTTTAAACCATTGCCCAGCCCAATAAACAGCACACCCGCCAGCAACAGTGCCAGAGAAAGCGCACAGGCATAGTAACGCAATCTCATGAAATCAATAGATGTATTGTATTTTATCAACGAAAAGCCCATATGTGCTCCTTCATGCACCACACATCTGCATGTGATCAGATACTGATGCCCTTACTGCCCGCACGACGCGCCCAGTACTCAAAAATGCAACGGGAAACAAAGATCGCTGTGAACATGGAACCGAGAATACCAAGCGAAAGCGTCACAGCAAAACCACGGATAGGACCTGTACCAAACTGGTAAAGAATGATTGTCGCGATAATCGTCGTCAGGTTCGAGTCGGTAATGGAAATTGTCGCACGATCAAAACCAGCCTTCACAGCAGCCAGAGACGTCAGCCCTTTCCGCATCTCTTCTCGAATGCGTTCATAAATCAAGACATTCGCATCTACTGCCATACCAATGGTCAGCACAATCCCCGCAATACCAGGCAAAGTCAGTGTTGCCCCAAAAGCCGTCATGCCCGCAAGTAAAAGCAAGAGCGTAAAACACAGCATCAGATTGGCAATAATCCCACTTAGACCATAATAGAGCGTCATGAATACTACGACCGCACAGGCACCAATAGTGGCAGCCTTAATACCGCTATCAATGGATTCCTTCCCCAAAGAAGGACCTACAGTGCGTTCTTCCAATATATTGACAGGTGCAGGCAAAGAGCCAGCTCGCAAAACAATCGCCAGGTCATTGGCAGAAGCTACCGTAAAACTGCCGGAAATACTTGCTCTTCCGCCGCTAATACGCTCTCTGATAACAGGAGCTGAATATATTTTACCATCAAGCACAATCGCCATGCGCCGACCGGCATTTTCACCCGTTACCCTATCAAAAATACGCGCACCACGACTATTGAAATTCAAAGATACCATAGGGGTATTGAATTGATCAAAAGAAGGAGAGGCATTTGAAACATCTTCACCCGTCAGCATGGCATCTCTTTCAAGAGCAAGCTTTTGCGAGCCTCCCTCACTTTCAAGAAAAGGCAGAGAGATCACACCGGCAGGCATTACTGTTTGGTGAGGATCAATGTCATCACGAACCAGATGAAATTCGAGTACTGCCGTCTGTCCTATAATCTGAACTGCACGACTGGGGTCAGAAAGACCAGGAAGCTGCACCTGAATGCGATAGTCCGCCTGCTTGCGAATATCAGGTTCTGCAACACCAAACTGGTCAATACGATTACGGATTGTCCGCAATGCCTGTTCTTGCGCCATCTCTTTAAGGCGCGTGACCTCTGCCTCACGCAGTGTCAGCAAATAGCGTAACTGTCCATTTTCCCCAGACTTTGGCTCAGTATATTCAAACTGCCCAAACTGCTTGGCAAGCAGCTCCTCCAGTTTGGCGCGCTGATCAGCCTTTGGCAGCACAAACTCAAGAGAGGTATCACCCAGCACCCGTGGACGAAGAAGCACGATCTTTTCATCCAAAGCCACTCGACGCAAATCCTGACCGGCAAGAGCCAGCGCATTTGTGACAGCTTTATCAACCTCAACACCAAGCGTCAGGTGAATACCACCTTTAAGGTCGAGTCCCAGATTTATCTGCTTTCCTGGCAGAAAGCGCCCCAAACCGGAAGACTGTACCCCGGGAACATTGGGCAAGACATAGACAATGCAAACTGCCAGCACTAAAAAAACAACGGCCATACGCCAGCGCAGACCACTCATGAACCACCTTCCCGAACAAAGTTGAACGCATTTTTTGCTGCAAACATAAACCAACAAAACACGTATGCCTCAAAACATACGTGTACAGGAAAAGGGTGACTGTCATACACACAGTCACCCCTGAATCAAATTATTTTTCGCTGGAACTTTCAGAAGTGGCTTTGTTGGTTTTGGGATCCATCAAGCCTGCAATGGAAGAACGTGTCAAACGCAGTTTGGACTCGCCGCATTCAAGAAGAATACTTTCGTCATCAATTTCCAGAATACGACCCATGAAGCCACCAGCAGTCACCACATAATCGCCGCGCTTCAGTTGCCCAAGCATTTCACGATGCGACTTGGCACGTTTTTGCTGTGGACGGATCAAAAGAAACCAAAAAATCACAAACATTAAAATAAGAGGGACAAACTGCATAAGCATGTCCATTCCACCAGCAGAAGCTGCTCCAGGTTGTGCGGGAGCCATGGCGTGGGCAATAGATACGAGCAAGGTAACACCTCCAAAACATTCACAAAAACAGGATGTTAACACCGAAAGAACTTCATCAGGCTTCCGGCTCCGAAACATTCGGATGGGGGAGACTATCCTTTCATACAAAAAAACGCAAACCTTCTTCCTGCACAGCAATATGTTGTGCGAGAAGTCATAACAGGCTATAAAAGGATAGAAACATTCTCCAGACAGTATCCTCTAACAAGACAGTGCGTTTCTAGAAATAAAATAATGACACTTGCAGAAGTTGCAATAAATTCATTTCTCCATAAATAGAGACCGCTCTTTACCCCGTGAGTACTTTTGTTTACAATACTGCCTATCATTATTACGTGTGCTTTTTTCTCCATGTACGCATAAAAATTTTTTTGTGGTTCATGACGAAAAGCTATTGGGAGAAATACCATTATGCAGCAGATATGCGATATACTGCTCTGCTCGGACTATATTGTTACGCAAGATAAAGAACGGCGAATTCTTGAAAATGCTGCTCTTGCCATTCATGATGGCATTGTCATTGCCCTGGACAGTAAAGAAACTCTCCAAAAACACTTCACTCCCACACAACATATCGACAAGCCCCAAACTCTTATTATGCCTGGGCTTGTCAATACGCACACCCATGTCAGTATGACCTTTCTCCGAGGGCTTTCCGATGATCTTGCCCTCATGGACTGGCTCAACAAGCATATTTTTCCCGTTGAAGCACATCTGACCCCTGAGCTGGTGATGTTCAGCAGCCTGCTCGGTTACGCAGAAATGCTGCGTACTGGCACCACAGCCTGTATGGATGTCTATATTTTTGAAGATGCCGTTTTGCACGCCGCAGACCGTTCTGGAATACGCTGCATGGGGGGTGAGGCCATTTTCAATTTCCCCTCCGCTGCCTGTCCGCACAGTCGGGATGCTTTTATGCGCACACGCCAGCTAGCGGAGCGCTATCACAAACATCCGCGCCTTTCTGTGTGCGCCGCACCACATTCTGTATATACCACAACACCGGAAATCCTGGAACAATCCGTCGCACTTGCCGACGAACTCAATCTTCCTTTACACATCCATCTCGCCGAAAGCGAAACAGAAACGCTCACAAGCCTCAAACAGCACGGCAAACGTCCCATTCCCTATTGTCACGACCTTGGTCTTCTGCGTCCAGGCACTACTCTTGCCCATGTTGTAGACATCAGCCCTGAAGAGCTTGATATTCTCGCCCAAACAGGAGCCTACGTCGCACATAATCCTTCCTCAAATATGAAACTCGCCTCAGGCATCGCCCCTGTGATCGCAATGCAGGAACGCGGTATTCCTGTGGGGCTGGGAACGGATGGCGCTGCAAGCAACAACCGTCTGAATATGTTTACAGAAATGGGACGAGCCGCCCTCCTACATAAAGTCCACAGTCTTGATCCCACAGCACTCCCCGCTCAGACCGTCCTGGATATGGGGACACGTGATGGCGCAAAAATCTTTGGCAAACCTGAACTGGGTTCGCTCACCGTTGGTGCTCCTGCTGACCTTGCCATGTTGCGGCTTTCAGAGCCCAATATGCAGCCTCTTTACACCCCAACCTCACAACTGGTATATGCCGCTACCGGCATGGAGGTCTGTCTTACTATGGTTGCAGGGGAAATTCTCTATCAGGATGGTATTTTTACCCGCTTGGACTACGTAGAAATTCCAAGGCAGGCACAAGCAATACGTGCGTGGTCGCAAAAACAAAGGCCACAGACGCATCAGACGAGCC
>CAMTOM010000194.1 GCA_947074125.1 uncultured Desulfovibrionaceae bacterium | reverse complement strand
CCGCCCACCCGATCTCTAAGCGCAATGCCTCTCTTTTTTATTGCAGACAGGAAGGAGTCGGATTGGAAATAATCGCCTGTTCAGGCAGCCATCCCACAATACCCTTCCCCCCAGGAAGCGGGTAACGTACTTTAATCCAAATGCCCTGCACTCCTTCGAGTGTCAGACGAGTACCACTGGCAACTTTGACTGTCGTAGCGGCACTATCATCCGGCTCAGCGTGCAGGTAAGGATCTCCATCTTCTGTAGCAGAGGCACATGTTCCCAAAACGCTTTTGTGCATCCATCCTTTCTGATTTTCATAAGGCTCATTATTGGCATCACCCTCATAATTACTGTTATACAAAACAGAAAACCAATCACCTTTCTGTCCAGTTACATAGACAACTCGAGTCTCTATTGTTTCGCTTAATGCCGCAGGATCAACAAAAGGAATGGTTGTGATAATCTTGCCAGAAGGCTTGTCACGCACATTCGTACCATTGATATCCTTATCAACAATAAGCATTCTGATGTTGCCCGCATACGCATTCACAGAAAGCAGCAATACCATTATCAGAAAGCAGAACACTCGCATATTTTTCTCCTGCGACTCTGTAGGGCTGACATCACAATATTTTCCATATTGTATTTATTCTACTACAGAGAGTATCTCATATATTTATACATGTTTCTCATTTACAGTATATTCCACTCTCACTTCTGCAAAGAAATACGATTTTGCAGACTCATTTTTATAGGAATGTTTTTCTCGATATACAGCCGCAACACATCATTGACCAATGTCGTACCTTCCTTCCATTGCAAAGGCGTGAGCATACTGAATCCATCGCCACCCTTGGCTATAAAGTCAACCGTTGCGACGTTATAGCTTGCTTTTCTGTCCACAGGCTGCCACTTGCCATTCTTGTTTTGAATCTCTGCCTTCTGTATACGCTGACCTGCTTTTGCAGATGGCTTGAAGGTATAGCGCAGACCTGAAACCTGCAAGAAACTCCCTTCCCCTTCACCATAGGTCGCAACGCCGTGCTCAAGCGCCTGTAAAAGAACAGCTCCAGACATTTTTGTCATCACAGCTGTATTCTGAAAAGGCAATGTAGCAAGAACATGTCCTGGCGTCACATCTCCCCCAGGCAGCGAGCTGCGCAAAGCACCACCATTAAGAATAGCTATCTGTATATCTTTAAATGGTACTGTGCGTAGCGCATCGGTAACAATATTTCCAGAAAGGCATTCCCCCTGACGACATTCCGTCACATTAGGCTCTTCAAGCGGTTTACCGTCTTTGCCTGCCACTTCAATCACACCAATTCGGGTCTGCATCATTTCATTTACAGGAGCGGCAAAGGCACCAATCTGCTGTACCAGTTGGCTATCGGGCTTGGGAGCCTTGAGCGTCTCAAGTGAAGCATCATTCAAGTGAATAGGGTCACCGCGCCACTCTCTGGCAATCCCGTCTTTATCAAAGCCCACATCAAGCTTGCCCACATAAGCAGAAGCGGTTGAGGCGGTTACCACCAACACAGGAGCTCCACTGGGACTTTTTTCAAGAACGGGATAGGGGCCTTCGCTCTTTTCGTGCGTGTTAGATAGCAAGCTGTGACTGTGCGCACCGACAATAATGTCTATATCATCCATACTCTGCGCAAGGCGTCTGTCGTTTTCCAAACCCAAATGTGTCAGGGCAATAATGATCTTTACATTTTTTGCCTTCAGCTTTTTTATCGCATCACGCAGAGCTTTTTGTACATCAGTAAAATTAACCCCAGCACCTGGCGTGGACGTGAGCGGCGTCGCCTCAGTAATCAGACCCACAATACCAATTTTCCGCCCTTGTTGCTCCAGAACAATGTAAGGATAAATTTTACTCATTCCTGGAGAGGACTGACCCGCATCAAATGAAATATTTGCTCCCAACACGGGCGTTTGCAAAGCATCTACCATTTGAAGCCAGGTTTTCCAGCCTTCATCAAACTCATGGTTGCCTGGAATGATTGCCTGATAATTCATTCTGTCTATAAGTGCTGCGGGCATACGCTCCTTATGCTGTATCCAAAACAACGATCCTTGGAAAATATCACCAGCATCCAGGAATAAAGCTGCTGGAGTGTCTTTCCGAATAGCACGTACTGCCTGATCCAGTCTGACATATCCGCCGCTTCCCCCTTCACAAAGTGCGGCATAACATGTCATTCCGGTATCGGTAGTACCACCATATGAGGAATGGACGTCATTGGTATGCATCACTGTCAGTGTAAAGTCCGCTCCAGGAAACAGCGGTGCCTTTGCCCGCTGCTGCGGGGAACATGCTGACATGCAAAACACTATAAAGCAGAATAGTAAAAGACATGCTGAAAGATTACCTTGTGATCTCTGTGAATTCATGAGTCCTCCTCAGGAACCTGATACAGCCTCATACGAATCTAAAAAGAGGGGTCAGAAAAGCTCTATTCATGTCGGCCTCCATACTATGACGGAAGCCGACATGATTCGCTTACTGGATACTATTGTGCCACGCCTTCTTCAAATGTCGCAGCCTTGCGCGATCGTCCCCTAATGAACAGGAAGATAATCAGCGCCACAGCAACCCCAATCATTGCAAAGCCAATAATTGGACGGAAGCGCAGCCAGGCAATGGCGATAATCAACAATGACCAGGCAGCGCCCAGCAAGAAGCTCACAAGCCCTGTGCCCGCACCAACAATACTTCCCAGGAAAGGAATCACACTGGCCAAAACGGCTAAAGGTGCAAAAATCATACGAAGGCCACCAATAACCATAAATGCACCCACAAAACGCCAAACCCATGTCATGGTAACATTGGAAGCCTGAGCATCTTCATACATATTTTGCAGGCTCTGTGTTCCCATAACAAGCTTCATGAATGTCTTACCATTATCGGCACGATACTGTTCAAAGGTATTGCCATTCAACTTTGCGATGAGACTCACAGTCGCAGTAGGCTTGATCTCTGTGAAGGTCACGCGCACATCACCGACTTGTGGCACGCCAGGAGAGGCTCCCAACAGTATGATATTGCCGCTGATATGAACTCTTTCCATATTTGCGACCTGTCCGCCAGGGCGCATACGATCCATCACGCTTCCTGTTGTTGCACTCGGTACAGGCGTACCCGTGATGGCTGACTGCACGCCCCGTATCGCTCCCTGCTGAATAACGTCGGTAAAGCTTCTCTGTGGGGGCTGCGCTGCGCTTTGTGCCGCACTAAACAGTTGCCTGTTCAACTCCTGCTTTTTTTCTTCAGACATTAAAATACCCAAAGGAACAGTGCCACTTATGGATCGAACCATACTCTCAGGCAGGCGATATGCGCCCAAATTGACATCCGTGGCCATCTCTTCAAAGTCTTCCACATTAGCCAAAACAAAATTTCTGTTGGTTATGGTAGCATTCGGATCCTTGAAGTTACCGGAATTAACAGGTCTGCTCACCCACTTCTGTGTGTATGTGTAGGTTGTTACTGTTTCTTCCCCACCACCAATCTTCTGTCTTTTCTGCGACCTTGCCTCTTCAACCCACTGAAAAAACTCAACTTTACGGGTCAGCCGCATGGCATTTGCACTTACCCCAAACACGGGGTCAGTCAGCATTGCTTTCGTTTCAGCAAGTCCTGTCGCGTATACAAGCTGACCATTTTTGGCAAGATCTACCTGGTTAATATCACCAAGTTCCTGGGTCACAGAATTGGCCTGGTTCAGGGCATCTTCAGTTGCCACAAAATTACCTTCATTCCACCATAGCAGTTTTGTCCCACCTGCGATCATGATAAAGCTAACTTGGATATCTATTATTGATTACCCTAAACGACTGAAACAGTTCACAGTCCTCTTTTCTGTTGATGCCATATCCGCCCTCCGAAAATTAAATAAGCAGACTTTTACACCAACGTGGAGACGGCAACTTTCCCCTTACATTTCTCCGCACACTGACAAGCCCAGCCAGACAGAGCATATGCCCGTGCATTATGATGCGTAACGTCAGAAAAAATATGCCAGCCCGCAATATTTTTTTGAATTACCCTAGGGGTGAATTTATAAAAAATAACTCTTATTCGTACTAAATCCCTCCAGAAAAACAGAACATTCCACCGCATTTTTCACTCACTTTTGTAACACCTTCTGCTTCTCCGCACCATAAAACACCACCACCCCACCCCACCTCAAACACGATC
>CAMTOM010000193.1 GCA_947074125.1 uncultured Desulfovibrionaceae bacterium | reverse complement strand
TTTTGGTGGTGTCTGTTTGTGTTTTTCTATTGGGTGTTTGGGCATTTTCGTCAGGCTTTCGGTATGTGCTTTATTTTGGAATATGCCATTCAGATGTTCTCTGCCTTGTGCTGCTTTGTTCAGATAGTGCAGATCGGGCACGCCTAGGCTGTAGCGAACGGAAGGATCTTCGCCCAGGGTGAGAAGTTGTTCCAGAGTTGTGGCGGCTTCAGTATTTTTTTTGAGATTGTGTTTGACGACGCCGAGCAAGTGCAAAGCCTTTGTGTCTGTGGGGCGTAGCATGACGGCGCGTTGCGCAAATGTTTCGGCTGCCTGCCAGCTCTGAGCTTGGGCGAGGTGATTGGCCAGATTGAAAAGCGAAGAAAAGTCAGTGGGATTTTCGCCGACAGTTTTCATGAGTTCGCCAATGTGCGGATCCATACCCTGAGCTGCTGCTGGTTGAGAAGAGGCCTGTTCCTGTTTGACAAGGCCTGGCTTGTGCAGACGCTGGTAAAACCACGTTCCCAGCATGAACAGTGTGCCTGCAAAAACGACCAGCAGCAGGAGGCGTGCAGAAAAAGAAAGAGGGCGTTGCTCAGTCACGATGGCTTTCCTCCAGATGTTGCAAGCGTTTTGCAAGCGTTTTTTGTTGTCCGAGCAGTATGCTCAAGTACATTCCCAATCCGATCCATACAGCAATATTGGCTGCCATGAGCCATATGGTAGTGTTCATGACTTCTCCTTGGAGTTTACAAAATAAGGGTATTATTCTTCTCGCAGGCAATACGTTTCCACAGTGTGTTGTTGTGCGAGATACTTTTGACGTATGCCCAGAAGGGCAAGCCAGACCATACCAAAACAGAGAACGCAGGCGATAGCTGTGAACTTCATTTCCGGTTCCAGCCCGCCTTCCTTGCTTGCGAAGACTGCCGGATGAATGGAGCGCCACAGGCGTGCAGACAAAAAGACAAGCGGCACATCAAGAAAAGCGATGATGCCCAGTACAGAGCAGATGGTTGCACGGCGCATCTGTGGGAGATCAAGATTTCTGACAATCAGGTAGGCTGCATAAATGAACCACATAATGAGTGTTGTGGTCAGGCGCGGATCCCATGTCCACCAGACGCCCCATGAGTGGCGTGCCCAGATGGAGCCTGTGATCAGTGCCAGTGTGCTTAAGAGTACACCAATTTCTGCGGCGGCTTTTGCCCAGAGGTCATACAGGATATTGTGGGTGCGCAAATACGCTATTGACGCAAGAAAAACGACAAAAAAGCTGATCAGCGCCCACCAGGCAAGTGGGAGATGGGTATAGAATATCTTTTGCATAATACCCATTGTTGCTTCAGTAGGAGCATAGACATAGATAAGCCATTGGCAGGCAGCCATGCTCAGTGCTCCTCCCCATATCAGACAGAGCAAAAGGCTGTGTGGCATCAATCATCTCCTGTATAGATAAAGCTGAAAAGAAAAATTCCGGCGGCAAGGAAGAGGGCATCAAACGATGCTGCCATACCCAGCCAGGACTGTATATTCTCTGGAGCTTCTGGTAGAAAGCAGGCTGTTCCCAAATGGATTCCTGCCAGCAGAAGCGGAATGAGCAAGGGAAAAAGAAGAATGCTGAGCAGGGATTCTCGTGCAGCCTGTCCCTGTGCGAGCGCTCCCAGCAAAGAGCCGAGCGCCACAATACCGATGTCTGTCAGCAAAAGGGCGAGAAGGGCCAGAGGCCAGGAGTCATATATGTTTTGCCCCAAAAAGACAATAAGAGCGGGCAAAAAAAGAAGTTGCGCCAGTAAGAGCAAACAAAGGCCTGCGAGCATTTTCCCCAGCCAGACTGCCTGTATGGGAGCAGGCATGAGCAGGAGGCCAAGGCGTGCCTTGTGGCTTTCTTCAAGTCCATAAAGCATGCTGAAAATCAGTACCTGACAAAACACAGATGCCAGCCAGAAAATAGCTGCCGCTTCCTGGGCATCCATCCGCTGTCCCACATCCTGTGAGAGGCTGAAGACAAAAATGAGCAGAAGACCAAGCAAGAAAGCCTGTGCGAGCCCACCGCTACCAGCAAAAGCCAGACGAAGATCCTTGAGTGCGATAGTCAGGGAAGAGCGCATCATGAGGGCAGACTCCCCAAAGGGTGAGATGCGATGGGTGGGGGAAGTGTCGCTGCTTTGGCAGAACCGTCAAAAACAAGGCGATGGCGTTCGAGTGTCAGCAAACGATCGGCCATGGAGCAGTCATTTGTGATGTCATGACTGATCCAGACAATCCCCGCCCCCTGCTGGACTGCTGTTGTTATTTCTGCACGCAATAAGGATGAGGAATGGCTGTCGAGTCCTGTAAAGGGTTCATCCAGAAGGAGCAGAGAAGGTTCCAGCAAGAGGAGACGCGCCAGATTCAGGCGTTGCATCATGCCACGGGAAAAGACACCGGCACGTTCATGGAGAGATCGCTCCAGTTCTACTCTGGCGAGAAGGGGACGCAAAGCCGCTTCTGTATGTGGCTTGTGATAGAGTTTTGCCCAGAAAACGAGATTGTCCAAAGCACTGAGCGCAGGGTACAAAAAGGTATCATGACCAAGGTAGCCTATATTTTCTGGCAAAAGCTCTGTTTCGAGATGCCCTTCAGTTGGCTGGGAAAGACCGGCCATAATACGCAGAAGAGTAGACTTCCCTGCACCATTGGCTCCAGAAAGAAGAACAGTCTCTCCTTTGCTGATCGTACAGGAGATATCCTTGAGGATCAGGCGGGAGCCGTAGCGCTTGGTAATATGGTGCAGGGCAAGAAGCATAGATGTTTTATTCCGGTATGCCAGCGGTTATTCTTCTTCTCTTTCGCGACGACGGCGCAGACATCCCAAGAAAGGGAACAGGCACATGAGTGTACCCCCTATCCACAGCCAGTTGACAAGAGGGTTCTTGCTGATTTTGACCAGAGCTTTATCCTTGCCATTCAGTCCCAAAAGAGAAGCATAAAGCTCATTGACCAGACTGGGGATGGTATCTGCTTCAGCATATTGATTGGAGCCAAATTTTTCATAAATGCGCCGTTGGGGCTTGAGAGTTCCTATTTTTTTGCCATCTTTTGAAATTTCCAAAGAGGCTTCGAGGTATTCGTATCCTGGTTTTGTTCCGGTATCCAGAGCCGTCATAGTGATTTCATAGGAGGCAAATGCGACTTTTTCATTGAGGGAAAAGGTAATGTCGGATTCCTGCTTGTATGCTCCCGAAAACGCTGTACCGATGACGAGCAGTGCCAGACCAAAGTGAACACCAAAGGCGGCGACAGTATTCTTTTGTGCGCGAATGCGGGCATCCGCAAAAAGGAATCCCACCCCTGTAAGTACGGCGATAGCAGCGATTGTTGCGATAAAGGGGGTTGGTTTGCGGTAACCGAAGAACCAGAGTGCCACACCCGCAAGGATAGCGATAAGCATGCAGATCAGATAATGTTTTTTATCTCTGAGGCCTTTTGTCCAGGAAAGCCACGGGCAGACCGCGAGCATGGCAATGAGGGCAGCGCAGAGAGGCAGACAGACCCGATTATAGAAGTCTGCGGTCAAACCTTGGGAACCAGTGGAGAAAAGCTTGGTAATAACCGGCCACATGGTAGCGACAAGGATAATCAGGCTTAAGCTGATCAGAAGCCAGGAGGTCAATACCAAAAAGCCTTCGCGACTATCAAGACCGCTCAATTCTTTTCCATTTGCAGGTGTTTGGAAGGAAGCCCAAAACGAAATGAGCAGACCCATCAGGATAAAGACCAGCAAGGGTGTGCCCACACCGCCATCGCCAAAAGCATGTACAGAATCAATCACCCCACTGCGTACCAGATATGTGGCGAAAAATGCCGAAATGGTTGTCAGGCTCATCAGGCAGACATTAACGCGGGAAAGCTTGCCACGGCGTTCTTCAACAATGATCGTATGCAGCGCCGCTGTGGCGAGCAGCCAGGGGATAATGGAGGCATTTTCCACCGGATCCCATGCCCAGTAGCCGCCCCAGCCGAGTTCCATATATGCCCACCATGCGCCCAGAATGATACCAGCGGTGAGAAAAAGCAAGGCGAGTAGAGTGAAGGGGCGTGCAAGAACAGTCCAGTATCCTTCCTGATTGCGCATGCCAGATGGGTGTGGCGCCAGAGCACGCCAGCCGGGGCTGACCAACCCACCGGTGCGCACGCGAAGCCAGGGGGGGGGACAAAACATGCCGGGGGGT